>JBJEKE010000069.1:0-20019 GCA_051878475.1 Muribaculaceae bacterium
TGTCACCTTCATCTTCGTCGTCGCTGCATGACGATAAATTGACGCTCATGAACACGCGGGCGATGAAAATATTTTTTTGTTGGGGGTGGAGTGATGTTTGGGGGCTATTTCATAACTTTGCATCACCTTATTTAAGGGATTATTTGGATTGAATACAATGAGAAGTTCGATAAAGCCGTTTGTGCTTCCGGCCTCCATTGCGTGTGGCCTTTTGTTTCACGATGCCATCAAGTTTATAGCGCCGCTGTCGCCGTATCTTATCTTTATGATGCTGTTGCTTACGTTTACGAGCATCGATTTGCACAAGATACGGCTCACACGGCTTCAGCTGTGGCTTTTGCTAATACAAATCAGTGTGTGCTGGATTCCGTATGTTCTGTTGCGGGGCTATAGCAGCGATGTTGCAGCGGGACTGTTCATGTGTGTGTTCATCAGCACAGCCACAGCGGCACCGGTGGTGACCAAGATGCTTGGTGGAAGTGTGGAGATGCTGGTGTCGTATTCGTTGACGAGCAATCTGGCGTTTGCTCTTCTTGCGCCGCCGTTTTTGTCGATAATATCCGATACTGCCGATGTGAGTGTGGTGTCCACGTTGTTGTATATAGCACGAGGAGTGCTTCCGTTGCTGCTGGTGCCGCTACTGTTGGCGTATCTGCTGGGGCGGTATGCGCCTGAGTTGCGTAGCCGCATATCACGCTACAGTTCGTTGTCGTTTTATCTGTGGGCTTTGGCATTGCTTATAGTAGTGGGCAATGCTGTAGGGCTTGCGCTCGAGCATCAGGGCGCCGGAATAGTGCAGTTTGCGGTGTTGTTTGTGGGGTCGGCGGTGTTGTGTGCGGTGCAGTTTTATGCCGGGCGCGTGGTGGGCCGGCATTATGGCGACCCGATATCCGGGGCGCAGGGTTTGGGCCAGAAAAACACTGTGCTGGCCATATGGGTGGCCACTTCGTATGTGTCGGCGTTGGCGTCGCTTGCTCCGGCGGCTTATATCCTTTGGCAAAACATTTTCAACAGCTGGCAGCTCTATCGCAAGACGCGTCGTGAGGCGGCAATGCGCTGACGGGTGGCGGTGCTGATTGATAGCGATTGTTCCGGCAATTGGGTGTTTGTGGCGGTTTTCGCCATGTGGCTTGCCAGCTTAATAGTACTTTTGTAGTGTGGTCAGGGGTGATGGTATCGGCCTTTCAATTTTGTGGCGTTGCCGTAGTTGATGGCGCGTGATGGGCATCGATGCAGGCAAGCCAGGCATGTAGTGCAGTTTCCGTGCCATTGAGGACGGCCGTGGGCATCGGGGGTGATGTTGTGCAGCGGGCACACCTTCCGGCAAAGTCCGCAGCCATGGCATCTGTCGGCATCGACGTTGAATTTGCTGTCGCGCACCAGAAAACGGTAGAAAAGCGGCCGTAGCACGCGCGATTTGAGCCAAGCGCACGAGCCTTCTATCACTTGCCACGAGTGGCGATGGTCGATGATTGCCTCGGCAATCTCGGCTATGCGTATCTGAGCTGCGGAGAGTTTCGATGTCTCGAGTTGCGGCGAATCAACGTTGAAACCTGGCAGCAGGATGTAGGTGTTGGGCATCTGCAGCGAGAACGCAGCCGATAGAGAGATTCCCCGAAGGCGGTCGGCAAGCATTTGGGCTGCCAAGCCGCAATCGTCGCCGCAGGTGGCGAGCATATAGCAGTATGTGGTGCCTGTGATGCTGTCAAACGACACTTTATCGATGAAACTCTCAACCAGCGGCGGGATTCCCCACGAATGGATTGGAAATACCCAGCCGATGCGCTCGCCTGAGCGGAGTGAGTAGTTGAATTCGGTGTGGTCGATGGCAGTGGGGATGTCGACGATGTGTTCGCCGGTGGCCTGAGCCAGGCATTGTGCAGCCCAAAGCGAATTTCCGGTGGCAGAGAAGCAGAAAATCATGGCGATAAGGAGGCGCTGTCAACGCCGCGAGCGGAAAAAGTCGGTAATCAGTTTGGCACATTCGTCGGCGAGCACTCCCGAGGTAATTTGGGTACGCTTATGGAATGGGGCAGGGCAGAAAGTGTGGAAGCCGCGTTTATTGTCGTCGGCGCCGTATACCACCCTTGCAATCTGGCTCCAAGCGAGGGCGCCGGCACACATCAGGCAAGGCTCGACGGTAACATAGAGAGTGCAGTCGGTCAGGTATTTGCCGCCCAGATAGTTGGCGGCGGCAGTGATGGCCTGCATTTCGGCATGAGCAGTAACGTCGACGAGTGTCTCGGTGAGGTTATGTGCGCGTGCCACAATTCGGTCGGCACACACCACCACGGCGCCTATTGGCACCTCGCCTTGTTCGGCCGCCTCGCGTGCCTCGGCAAGTGCCTGCTGCATGAAATATTCGTCGGAATGTGGCATTTAGGGTGATGGGTTAGTGAATGGTAACCTCGCCGCAAAGCGAGCATAGCAGATACTTCTTGACGCTTTCGGCTGGCAAGTTAAGGCCGAAGAGATACATCATCTTGGTGATGGCCGCTTCGCTGGTGATGTCGTGTCCGCTCACCACACCCGCCTTTGCCAAGGCGTTTCCGGTGTCGTAAAGGTCGCTGTGCACACCACCGTTCACGCATTGCGTAACGTTGAGCACCACTACACCGCGCTCCACAGCATCGCGAATGGTGCTGATAACCCATTCGTCGTCGGGGCCGTTGCCGGCACCATAGGTCTTGAGCACCACACCCTTTATGCCAGGGGCCGACATCAGGTAGCGCAAGGTTTGCTCGGTGAGGCCCGGAAACAGTGTGACGAACATCACGCTCGGGTCCATCTTATACCGCACCTTCAGCGGGCGCTTTGTGGGCATACGGTAGAGTGCATCCTCCTTGAAGTCGATGCCAAGGCCAATCTTGGCCAGCGACGGATAGTTGTTGCTCTTGAATGCGTTGAAGTTGTTGGCGCTCATCTTGGTGCTGCGGTTACCGCGCCACAGATAGTTCTCAAAGAGGATAGCCACTTCCTGCACCATCGGGTCGCCGTGAGCATCGCGTGCGGCGGCAATCTGCAGTGCGGTTATCAGGTTTTCTTCGCCGTCGGTCCGCACCTCGCCAATTGGCAGCTGCGAGCCGGTGATAATAACCGGCTTGTGCAGGTTCTCGAGCATAAAGCTCAGAGCCGATGCCGTGAATGCCATGGTGTCGGTGCCGTGAAGCACCACAAAGCCGTCGAAAGCGTCGTAGTACTTTTCGATGATGGCTGCGATGTCGCACCAGTGCTGCGGCGACATGTTCGCCGAGTCGATAGGGTTTTCGAACTGGATGTTTTCGATGTCGTAGTCGAGCATCTTCACCTTAGGCACATTGTCGATAAGGTGTGTGAAATCAAAAGGTTGCAGCGAGCGTGTATCGGGATTTTCAATCATACCGATTGTACCTCCGGTGTAAACAAGCAGAATTTTCGGGCGCGGCATGTTACAGATAATAGTTAGTAGGTGAACGAGAATTGATGGCGTTCGTTGGGCGGAACGCTATCCGAATGCAAATGTATAAAAATCTTCATATATTCGCCCTATAGCCACCATATTATTTGCAAAGGGCCGCTGTGTCCGATGTCCGGCGGCGATTGGTTTGAAATTAATTGGGGCTGGGGAGGGTGTGGGCGCGTATTTTTTGCTAACTTTGCATCCGAATGCAACTTTTCTGCCATGACACCAACAGGGACGCTATATCTTTTTCCGGTGCCGCTGAGCGAAAGTCCGGTGGCCGACGTGCTTCCGGCGCGAAACATCGCGCTGCTGAAGTCGGTGCGCCATTTCATTGTTGAGAACGTGCGTAGCGCCCGGCGCTTTCTGCGCAGCTGCGACAGCACCTTCCCCATCGACGAATCGTCGTTCGTTGAGCTAAACCGCCACACCCGTGCCGAGGAAATCGACTCGTTCATAGCACCGATGCTCGAGGGGCACGACGTCGGGGTGATATCGGAGGCCGGTTGTCCGGCAATAGCCGACCCCGGAGCCGACGTGGTGGCGATAGCGCAGCGGCGCGGCATCCGTGTGGTGCCGCTGGTGGGCCCGTCGAGCATATTGATGTCGCTTATGGCGTCGGGGTTCAACGGTCAGAGTTTTGCATTCCAGGGCTATCTGCCCATCGATGCCGGTGAGCGCCAGCGCAAGCTGAAATGGATGGAGACAGCCATTGCGCGCGACAGCCAGACGCAGATATTCATCGAGACGCCTTACCGCAACAACAAGCTGATAGAGGAGCTTGCACGGCTGTTGCCTCCGTCGCTGCGGCTGTGTGTGGCCAGCGGGATAACATCGGAGCAGGAGAGCATCGTCACACGCACCATCGGTCAATGGCGTCAGGCAAAATACGATTACAACAAGATTCCAACAATATTCCTACTATATAAATAGACGAAAATGGCAAAGAAAACATCTCATTATAGGTATGACACCAATCGCCACCAGGGTTCGCTCTTTGGCGATGATGCCGATTTCGTCTTCAACACTCCAAGCCAGCCTGAACAGGCGGCGAAGCCTGCTGAACCGGCACCAAAGGCTGTAGATGCCGATGCCATCGATTCAAGGCTCGAGGTGAAAGTGGCGCCCGAATTCCGCTTCATTTGCTTCGGCAGCGGCAGCAGCGGCAACTGCGCTTATGTGGGCACTCCAACCGAAGGGGTGCTGATTGATGCCGGTGTGGACATGAAAAAGGTGTTCGACACGCTGAAAGCAAACGGAATAGAGCCCGAAATGGTTAAAGGCGTGTGCCTTACACACGACCATGGCGACCATGTGCGCTACGCCTATACATATGTGCGCAAATACCGTCATCTGAAAATCTACTGCACGCCACGGGTGCTTAACGGGATGCTCCGCCGACACAACATATCGCGCCGCATACGCGAAAGCCATGTGCCAATATTCAAGGAGATTGATTTCAGTTTGGCGGGGATGAAGATTACGGCGTTCGAAGTGCCGCACGACGGAACCTGCAACTCCGGATTCTTCATCGAGAACGGCGAGCTGAAATTTACCATCGCCACCGACCTGGGACACATCAACGACCGTGCTGAATTGTATCTGAGCAAGGCTAACTTCATGATGCTGGAAAGCAACTACGACCACGCTATGCTGCTGAATGGCTCATACCCCGAATATCTGAAAAGCCGGATTCTTAACGAAACCGGGCATCTCGACAATCACGATGCCGCCACTTTCGTGCGCGACCATTATTCGCCGCAGCTGAAATATGTGTTTCTGTGCCATCTGAGCAACGACAACAACACACCGGAGAAGGCCATAAACGAATTTGCACAAGTGCTCGGCCCTGCAGGCATAACCATCGGCCTGGGGCAGGACACAATTGAGGACCGCAAGTGCAATCTGCAGGTAGTGGCGCTTCCGCGCTTCGATGCCACCCAACGCTATATACTTCGCTGACCATTGCCGGCCGGCGCAATGCTGTTTACGTCATCATCCCGAATGAGGGTGTGGCGGTTTTCGCTATGTGCCATGCACTACAGTTAGTATTTTTACACCAACGGACGCCGACAACCTTAAAGGTGGCCGGCGCCCGGTATGGAGTAGGAGTGATGCGCCACTGGGCGCAGTGGGTTAGCGGTTAAGGGTGAATTTGGCGATGCTCAGGTCGGTGCTGTTGGGGCCAACCATCACCTCGAATTCGCCAGGCTCGGCAACGTGGTGCAGCTGGGCATCGTAGAACTTGAGCAACTCTACGTCGATGGTGAATTCCACCCTTCGGCTCTCACCTTTCTTCAGGCTTATGCGCTTAAAGCCCTTAAGTTCCTTGAGTGGCGGCAGGACGCTGCGGTAAACGTCGTGGACATACATCTGCACCACTTCGTCGGCATCGTAGTTACCTGTATTGGTCACGGTTACCGATGCTGTGATGGTGCCATCGTAGTTCATTGTGTCGGTCGACAACTGTATGGGCGAATATTCGAATGTGGTGTACGAAAGTCCGTAGCCAAACGGGAACAGCGGGTAAATGCTGGTATCGAGGTATCCGGTGGTGTATTTGTCGAAGTATCCGCCTTCCTTCTTGTTTGGACGGCCGGTGTTGTAGGTGTTGTAGCATATGGGCACCTGACCAACATTGCGCGGGAACGACATTGTGAGTTTTCCGCTGGGCACTACATCGCCAAACACCACATCGGGGATGGCATCGGCAGCCTCGGTGCCGGCAAACCACACCTGCAGTATGGCAGGCACGTTACGGTTCTCCCAGTCGAGCACCACGGGTCGGCCCGAGAAGTTGAGCATCACCACAGGCTTGCCCAGTGCGAGAAGTTTGGTGAGCAGTCGGCGTTGCGATTCCGGCAGTTCCAGATTGGTGCGCGATGCTGCTTCGCCCGACATTTCCGAAGCCTCGCCCATGGCTGCCACAATCACATCGGCTTTCTTGGCAATCTTCAGGGCTTCGCGCTCCATCTCTTCAGCGCTGCGTGGGTCGCGCATCTCGCGGCCAAACACTGTGCCGTTGGCTTCGAGCTGAGGGTCGTCGTAAAGGTTGCAACCTTTGGCATAGAGCAGAGTTGCCTTTCCGGCGAGAGCCTTCTCAAACCCGTCGCGCAGTGTGCGGCAATCGGTGAGGGCAGTGGCCACACTCCATGTGCCCGGCATGTTGGCACCGGTGTCGGCGAGTGGGCCAATGAGGGCAATCTTCCCTTCGCGTTTCAGCGGCAGCAGGTTGCCTTCGTTTTTCAGCAACACCAGTGTTTCGCCGGCAATACGGCGTGCAGCAGCGCGGTTAGCATCGCTATACAGCTCGCGGCTCACCTCGTCGGCCGAATGACAGAAGCGGTAAGGGTCGTCGAACAGGCCAAGACGATATTTTGCCACGAGAATCCGGCGGCAGGCCTTGTTGATGTCGTTGATTGAAATGCGCCCTTCGTCGAGCGATTTCTTCAAGGTGTTGAGATACACTTCCGACACCATGTCCATATCGAGGCCGGCAGTGATGGCAAGGATGCCCACCTGCTGGTCGTCGCCCAAGCCGTGAGTCACCATTTCGCGCACACCGCAGTAGTCGGCCACCACAAATCCGTTGAAACCCCACTGGCCGCGGAGCAGGTCGGTGAGCAGCCATCGGTTACCGTGCGATGGGATGCCGTTGAGGCCATTGAACGATGCCATAATGCTTCCGGCACCTGCATCGACAGCAGCCTTGTAGGGTGGCAGATATTCGTTATACATTCGCCAGAGGCTCATATCGGCCATATGATAGTCGCGGCCACCTTCGGGCGCGCCGTAGCAGGCAAAGTGCTTTACACACGCCATAATGTTGGCGTCCGACGAGAAATCGCCCTGATAACCACGCACCAGCGCTTCGGCAATGCGCGAGCCCAGGAAGGGGTCTTCTCCGGCACCTTCGGCCACACGGCCCCATCGGGCATCGTGGCTGATGTCGACCATTGGGCTATAGGTCCAGCACACACCGTCGCGGCTGGCTTCGCGCGCTGCAATGCGTGCAGCTTCCTCGATGGCAGGGATGTCCCACGAGCATGCCAGTGCCAGCGGAATAGGGAAGGTGGTCTTGTAGCCGTGAATCACATCGAGGCCGAAAATCAATGGAATTTTCAGGCGGCTCTGCTCTACGGCAATCTTCTGTGCAATGCGCACCTGTTCCGAGCCGGAAAGGCCGAGCACACCGCCGGCCTTCCCTTCGGCTATCTTTTTGGTCACATCGGTGTTGGCCTCGGTGCCGGTGAGAATACCGGTAACGGTGAGGTTAAGCTGTCCGATACGTTCTTCGACAGTCATTTTCTGCATCAAATCGTCGATGAATGCGTTCATCTTGGCCTCATCGACGTTAGAGGCCGAGGCATTCGCACTGCTGCCCAGCAGAGTGGCAGCAATGGCCAACGGCATTAGGATTCTTGGAAATTTCATAAGTGTATTGGGGTTAAAGAAATGTATGATTCAAGTTATTTTGAGTGCTCCCGCACATAGTTTCTGATGAGTTTGCAGGCCGGGTCGACAACTGTTCCGTGGTCGAATCCCTGAAGTTCGTAGAGCTTTACCCGCTTGTTGCCGATATTGCGCGATACCGATTCCATCAGGGCGTTTTCCTCCCAGCGGTCGGCCATTTCGAGCCGGCGGTCGCCGGTAATCATGATTATCGGAGCAGTGTCGGGACGTGTGCGGTTAACCGGGGCATATTCATCGATAACCGGTATGCCATTGGGCAAGCCGCGCTCCTTGCGGATGGTGAAGTGGGTAACCGTCTGTCCACTGACCGGCAGATAGGCGGCAATGCTGTCGGCGTCGGCGCCGTAGGCTGCCATATAGCGCTTGTCGGTGGCAAGAATAAGCGACAGATAACCGCCGGCCGAGTGTCCGCTGACGAATATCTTGCTTGTGCTGCCGCCATATTCGGCAATGTGCTGCATCACCCATGCCACAGCAGCGGCGGCATCGTCGATGTAAGCCGGATTCTTGGCTTTCGGGCTCAGACGGTAGTTGACGGCCACCACGGCAAACCCTTGGCCTCGCAAATCGGCCGGAATGCCCTTGTTGCCCCCTTCGAGTCCACCGCCATGGAACCACACCACGGTGGCAAAATTCTTTACGTCGGTGGGATAGTACACATCGAGCTTGCAGCGCTCAAGACGATAGGCATCAGTGGTGCCTTGCGGCGCATAGGAAATGTCCTTTATTTCGGTGTAATCGGCTGCTATGGCCATCAGAGCCATTGCAAGCGACATCATTGAGAGAAAAAATCGTTTCATTGTGTTTATGGTTGTTTGTTAGTTACTCTTTTGGTTCAAGCATGGCATTGTTGCGACGGTGCAAATCGTTAAACTCGCGCATTATCAGGATGGCAGTGGTGACGGTGGCGCACAAGTCGGATGCCGGAAACGATAGCCATACACCATCGAGAGCCAGGAATCGGGGTAGCAGCATAAGCAGCGGAATGAGGAACAGCACCTGACGGGTGAGGCTCAGGAATATCGATTTGCCGGCTTTACCAATCGACTGGAAGAAGTTGGTCGACACTATCTGGAAACCGACAAACCAGAATGCCAGCATGGACATGCTCACACCGTGGCAGGTCTCGTCGATGAGTGTGGGGTCGGTGGTGAATGTCACGGCTATCACTCGGGTGAAGAACACTCCCGGCACGGCACCGATGAAGCATATTGCAGTGGCAACGGCGCAGGCGAGCCAGAAGGCGTGGCGCAGACGGTGGAACCGCTGAGCCCCATAGTTATAGCCCACAATGGGCTGCATACCTTGGCACACACCGATAATCAGCATCACCAACAGCTGGGTGTAGGTGAACATTATTCCGGCGGCTCCCACAGCACTGTCGCCGCCATGGCGGTAGAGCGAATTGTTCAATATTCCGTTGATGAAGCTGCCGGCAATGTTAACAACAAACGGAGCAGCCCCGATAGAGCAAATGGTGGCAATCAGGCGCCACTTCAGCCTATATATGCCGCGTTTGAAGTGGAGAATACTGGTAGGTTGTGCGAAATGCCACATCACGAAAGCCGCCGAAATGCCCATGGCAATCACCGTGGCCAGCGCCGCACCCTTGATGCCCATATCGAACACAAAAATGAAGATAGGGTCGAGAACAACGTTGATGACGGCGCCAATCATCATAGTCACCATCGCCTTGCCGGGATATCCCGAGGCGCGCATCATATTGTTGAACGAATAGCATAGGTTTATCAGCACAAAGCCGGGAATCAGGTGCCACAGATAGTCGTAGGCATATGGCAAAGTGGCATCGCTTGCGCCGAACAGCCTGAGGATATCCTCGAGGAACAGACCGAAGCAAAGCGAATACGACAGGGCGATGAGGATGGTCAGCACCAGGCTGTTGCCCAGAATCTGCTCGGCCAGCCGATGGTTTTTCTCGCCCAGCACAATGGATATGCGGGCAGCGGCGCCAACACCAATCAGAGTGCCAAGCGCTGCGCTGATATTCATCAGCGGAAAGGTGATTGCCAGGCCGGCAATGGCATCGGCTCCCACTCCCTGCCCGATGAATATGCGGTCGATAACATTGTATGTCGACATCACGATGTTGCCCACCACAGCCGGCAGGCTGTATTTCCACAACAGTTTCCCTATGCTGCTGTGCTCGAGTTCCGACAGTTTGTTTTTGTTCATGCGTTATCACTATTAGTGGGGCAAAATTACGCAATAACTTGTCAGCAGCCAAAAATCGCGGCCACTTATGGTGCAGCAACTATGCACACCACGAGGAATAATGCCGAGAGTATGAGCATATTGCGCGCTGTTGCGCCAAGCACTGCATTGAGTGCACGGCCACTGAGGCTGCACAGACGGTGCCATGTGGCAATATGAAGCAGCAGATAAGGCACCACGGCAATAGCAAGCAGCAGCCAATGGCCTCCGCTGCCCAGAATCACGCCCAGCAGTGCAGCAGCCACGATGCCGCCAGCGGCATATACTATGCTCATCGTTCGTCGGCCCAGAAGCACTACGGTGGTGTGCTTGCCCACACTGCGGTCGTCGTCGGCATCGCGGTAGTTGTTTACTATCAGCACATTCACACCGAGCAAGCCTATTGCCACCGAGAGCAGCAAGGCATTAAGAGTCCATTCGCCGGTCATCAGATAGAAAGTGAAATTCACCGGGACAAGGCCGAAAAACACCAGCACCGCCACGTCGCCCAGCCCATGTCGCGACAACGGATAGGGCCCGGCACTGTAGGCCAAGGCAAATACGGCGATGGCGATGCCCACACCTATCAGCCACCATCCGCCATATGGAATCAGACATAACCCCACCAGACACGCCACGGCGAGAGTGCCGAAAGTGGCGTTGCGCATGGCAGTTGGGGTGATGGTGCCTTCGGTGACACCGCGGCGTGGACCCTCACGCCCCTTTTTGTCGGCGCCCTCCACATAATCGTAGTATTCGTTGGCGAAATTCGACACCACCTGTGCCAGCAGAGCAAACAGCAGGCACAGCAATGCCGGCACAATAGCCAGGCGTCCTTCCATTATCGACAATGCCACGGCCGAAATCACTCCGGCAGCCGACACCGGCAAGGTGCGGGGGCGTATGGCTTCAATCCAATCGTTTATCATAAATTAGTAGTCAGTCTTTTATTTTTCAATACCGAAACAGCGCTTTACGGCATTGCGTATTTCGATGGCGTCGGGGCCATCCTCTTTCAGCACTCCAAGCACGTAGCGTAGATATCGGTCCTTGTTTTCGAGGCTGCACAACTGCGCCACGTTGCAGTCGGGCAGCATCTGTTTCTGGTTATACACTTTCAGGACGTTCAGATAGTCGTTCCGGTCGATATATCCGTGGAATTCGCGGCAAAGCGATTCATACATGCCTCGCGGATTGATTTCGTTTACCAGGTCGAGCATATGGTCCTCAAGGGCATTGATGTTGTTGAACTTCTTGTCGATGCGCACCTCGACGGTTTTCTTCACGTAGTGGCGCACGTGGAGCATTGCCTGGCTGCGCAGTTCGCGCTCAAACATGCCGAGAATCGAGTTTTTCACTTTTGTGAGCACTTCGGCGGGGTTCTTCCCACGTCGGCGGGCCACTACGCTGATGATGCCTGGCAGAAGCAGCAGATTTTCAATCTCCGCCACGTCGGGCACGAAAATCTTCTTGGCGCGCAGATATCCCACCTCTTTGTCGCTTCGGCGGTCGCGGTCGACGATTCCGTAGCTGTCGAGGTGATGGAATCCGTTAAGGTCGTTGAACGAGCGGGTGGCCTCGATAACCTTGTTGCAGCTGCCCAGTGGCTTGACGGTGTATTCGGTGAACACCAGTGGATACAGTTTCGAGTCGATGCTGTGGGTGTCGTCGCCCTCGATGAATAGCACTGGCTTGCGGCTTCCCAGCAGGTCGATATACAGTTCTTCGCTCAAGCCTTGGTCGGCGCCCACAATATCGTAGTCCCAGGCTTCGTTGAGGGCGTCGTAGCTCTTCACCCAGATGCAGGTGTTGTCAAGGCGCGACGAAGCGAAATCGATGTCGTGGGTGTTGTAGACGAAAGTGCAGTCGGGCCTCATCTGCTCAATCACGTTCCAGAGCGATTGCATGATGCTTCGGTGGATAAACGCCCCGGGATCGTCGACGAGAATCATTGCCCCCGGCATGGCATATTGCACGGCGCCGAGGTAGTAAAGGATGGCTTTTTCGCCGTCGGAGAGGCGCAGTGTGGAGTAAACATCGTCGCCGCTGGCCGACGAGAACAGCAGCTTTCCGCCTTGGCGTAGGATGCGGTTGTTGGGAAACACCTCTTCCCATTTGCTCACCAGCACATCGAGCTTGGTGTGAGGCACCTCGGCCTTCTTCTCGTCGGTAGTGCCGGGGTCGAAGCAGGCGCTCTTGTATTTCATCAGCTCGATAAACTCGTCGTGAAGCAGCAGAAACGTGAGGCGCTCGAGTTCGGTGTTGGCATCGAGCTTAACGAACGACGAGGCGCTGTCGGCTTTGGCAAAGAGGTCGTCGATAGAGCCTTCGAGAGGTTTGCGTCCGGCCGGGGTTGGGAACATGGCCTTCATGGCCGACATCACATAGGCGCGGTTGCCGAACGAGGATATTAACTTGAGGCTGAAACGGGTCTTGCCGGCGCCGTTGGCTCCGATTACCGTTATCTGGCGCCCTTCTTTCAATTGTTGCGGCGCAGCCCCATCGATTCGTTTAGGTAATGTTATGCTCATAATTGTTGTTGCCCGTTAATGGGATATGATTGTGTCCGATGGCGTGAAATGCCGTTGCCGGCATCAGAACTCGGCAAAGCAGAGCGGCAACAGCGATGCGATGCCTTCGACCACGCACACCTCATCGGCACCGTATAGCACCACGTGCATAGGCTTCTCGGACAGATGCTCGTATTCGAGCAATGCCTGTCGGCATGCACCGCACGGTGCCACCGCCTTGCGCTGAAACTCGCCGTCCTTGCTGGCGGCAATGGCGATGGCCTCGACGGTGGCCTCGGGATGGGTGGCATGGGCATAGTACACAGCAGTGCGTTCGGCGCAAGTGCCCGACGGAAATGCTGCGTTCTCCTGGTTGGCTCCCGATATGATGGCGCCGTCGCTCAGCCTCACAGCAGCCCCTACATGAAACTTGCTGTAGGGCGCATAGGCATTCTCCGATGCTTTTTTGGCATTTTCAACGAGTATTTTATCGGCTTCGCTTAGCTCATTATAGCTGTAAACACATATCTTTGTACTGATTATCTTCTCTTCCATGGCTATGAAGTGTTTATGCAAATATATCGAAACTTTTCGGTTATCCAACCTATTTCTTTGTTTCTTTATGTTAACAGTCATGACAGCCTCGGCTGCCTCTACCGCCGACCGCTATTCGGCATATATAGCCCGGTTCAAGGATGTCGCTATCCGCCATCAGCAGCAGTTCGGAATCCCTGCCAGCATAACGCTGGCGCAAGGGCTGCTCGAATCGGGTGCAGGCGCGGGGACTCTTGCTGTGAAGGCCAACAACCACTTTGGCATCAAGTGCAGTGGTAGCTGGAATGGCCCGTCGTTCAGAATGGACGATGATGCGCCCAACGAATGCTTCCGCAAATACGGCTCGCCCAACGAGTCGTATGATGACCATGCCCGATTCCTGATGCGCCGCCGATATGCCGACCTGTTCAAGCTCAAGCCTACCGACTACCGCGGCTGGGCGCACGGCCTGAAGCGCTGCGGTTATGCTACCGACCCTCGATATGCCGAAAAACTCATCGATATAATCGAGCGTTATGGACTTAGCGCCTACGACACCGGTCAGCCGGTGGTGGCTCAGCGAATGGCGCTGCAAGGCGACGAATCGATTGAGCACTACGTGGAGCGCGAAGTGGCTATGGAGGTGGCACGAATGCACAAAATAAGGAAACGCTGCGGCCTCCACTATATAACTGCCTATAACGGCGACACCTTTGCCTCGCTTGCCGAAGAATTCGGGCTGAAATCCAAGGATTTGGCAAAATTCAACGACTACCCCTCGGCCGACAGCTTCATTGCCGCCGGCGAAATCATATATCTCGAGAAGAAACACAAGGCACCAGCCGACGATACCCGGCTGCATATTGTGAATCCCGGCGAGTCGGCTCATTCCATTGCCCAATTCTACGGAATTCAACTGAAGCCTCTGCTTAGGCGCAACAAACTGAAAACCAACGCACTTCCGCGTATCGGCACTGAGCTGAAGCTCCGCTGAGATGTGGAAACAACAATTAAGGCCCGACATCGCGTCGAGCCCTTAATCTATCTATCCGTAGTGTGTAACAACCATTAATGAACTAACTTTTCAAAATTCTATATCGAGTGTAAAGTTGCTATAAAACCATGGCTTGTCTGTTACCTCAGTTTAGGAAATTATTACCAATGTTTCGTATGGCAATTTCCCGTCCCATTGCCATTACATTTTCTTTGTGAAAGCCAATGTGACGAGTTTCCAACCGTCACCTTCTTTGGTATATACCTCGCTTACAAAGAAGGGGAACGACACTTCACGTCCGCCTACCTCGCTGGTGAGCTGTATGTCGCTATACACTACGGCAGTGTTGCCACTGATGCGCGACTCTACACTGTGCACATCGGCGTGCTTGTACCATATGAATCCTTTTTCTATGGTTTGCAGCTCGGCCGAACGTCCCCAAGCACCGCCCATGTGGACAAACATGGCGTCGCGATGAAACAGGTTTGCCAGTTCGTTGACATTCTTTTCGGCCATCCATTGCCATTTCTTGGCAGAGAGCATGGTGAGCTCGGCTTCGGCACGTTCTTGTTCGTCCATAATGGGGAAGTTAACGTACCCCTTTGCCTGCTCGTATGAAGCATTGAAGAATCGTTGTTCCTTGTTGAGTTTACGCATCTGCTTCATTTCCTTGGCCGTAAGGGCAAACGGCTTGCCGTTCACAAGGCCTTGAGCAGCTGCAATGTTCTCTTTGATATAGTCGGGATTGGTGGCTCCCGGAATGGAGAGCAGCCCCTCTTGAATTTCCCAGCGGAGGATGACTTGTGCAGGGCTCACTTTGTGTGCCTCGGCAATCTTCATGATGACAGGGTCTTTGAGCAATGCGCCCTGACTCATGGCACCGCCGAGTGGAAACCAGCATTCCACTTTCATTCCGTATTTCAGGGCAAGGGCACGCTTTTCGATGCGCTGGGCATATGGGTGGCACTCCATCTGCATGATTACAGGCTTTATTTCTGTTGAGTCGACGCACCATTGAAACCACTCTTCGGCTCCGGGCACCTCGAAGTTGCTCAGTCCGAGCGCGCGCACCTTGCGCTGCTTCACTGCACGTTCAAGATTGCGCCATGCCGTCTTGATGTCGCCCACCGGCTGATGTGGATACACCAGGTCGATATAGTCGAGATTCAAGCGTCGCAGCATGCGGTCGATGGCTGTGGGGTCGGAATATTCCGATGGCCAAATCTTGCTGGTTACCCAAATGTCGGAGCGTTGGCATCCGCCTTCGGCTACAAATTCATTCACAGCTTCGCCTACACCGCGCTCGTCGATATATGCGTGAGCTGTGTCGATATGCCTGTATCCGGCGCGCAAGGCAGTGAGTACGGCCTGTTTGCATTCATCGTTGGAAGGAACATTGAACGTTCCGATGCCAAATTGCGGCATCTCTATTCCGTTGCTCAACAGAACCATCGGCCCTTGTGCAAGTGTTGCTATCATGCTCAGGCAGCACATCATTGTGGTGAGAATTCTTTTCATGTTATTTTTGGCGATTAGTATAATAGTGATGCAAATATATGGCAAATCCCGAAGCCTGAATTACTCAGATTTCGGGGATTATTACCATTATTTCGGATAATGATGAAAGTGCTATTTTCCTATGATGATATTGTTAAATACTGTGTGAGGGGCATGCATTGCTCAGAACCGAATGTTTATGCCGGCCATGGCTGTTGCCTTAGGCATTGGGTATCCGGCGTTTATCTCGTAGCATTGGGCCAGCAGGTTTTCGCCGCGCGCCCAAATGTCGAGCCATTTGCATACTCGGAACGAGCCGCGAAGGTTCCACAGCACAAAGTTTTCCTGAACGGGATTGTCGCCTGTGGCGGTGAAAAGTCCGGAAATGTATTGTATTCCGGTGGAAATGTTCCAGCGTCCCTTTGTAAAGTTGGCTCCGGCATAAAGTTTGTGTTCCGGAGCGGCTATAACCGGGTTTTCCATGTGCAGGAAACTGTAGTTGGCATCGACTGACCATTGCCGATTAATTCGATATGCGGCTTGGAGTTCGACGCCCGTGTTTTCAATCTCTCCCGAGTTTTGGTTGAGCATGCCGGTGCCGTTGGGGTTGCGTTGGGTGACAATCAGGTTTTTGCCGTTGATGAAGAACAGGTTTATTCCGTATTTCAGCCCTCCGCCGAGAGTGGTTTGGGAGAAGGCAAGTTCGTAGTTCCACATCGATTCCGGCTTCAGGTCGGGGTTTTGCGGCGGGAACATATACATTTCGCGCAAAATAGGATATCGGAATCCTTTGGTGGCCGATGCTTTCAGCTCAATGGCGTTGGGCATATGGAATGCCATGCCGGCCTGAGGCACCCATTCGGTGCCCACCCGTGAATGGTGGTCGATGCGTACACCGGCATTGAGAGTGAGCCAGCGCCAAAGGTCCTGACGGAAATCCACATATCCGGCTATCTCGTCTTCGTGCTTGTCGACGAGGTCGTTCCGCGAGCCGGCGCGGTCGCCCGAGACATAATCGGTCCAAGCCTTTCCGCCGTAACGGAACCAGTCGAATCCGAGAGTGGTGCGGTTGCCTCTCCAGAAACGGGTGCTTTGGTAGAGCGATACGCCCATCATGTTGTCGTTGGAATTGAAACGGCCGTCCTGTGATGTTTGTCCGGCACTTGGAGTGTAACCATCGTTAATCCAGTGGTTCCCCCAGTTGTAGAAGAAATTTACGGCTCCCGATGTGTTGCCGTAGTTGTTTTGCAGGGCAAACGAAGCAGCTCCGCGTGTGATGCGTTGGTCGCCGTCGACAAGAGGTGCCGACACCGGTCCGGGATATGAGGCATTGAAGTGAGTGACATTGACGTCGGCATGTGTGCTCCAGTTGTCGGTGATGTCGTATCCCAGTTTGGCGTAACCGCCGTAT
Source organism: Muribaculaceae bacterium (assembly GCA_051878475.1). Classification (GTDB taxonomy): domain Bacteria; phylum Bacteroidota; class Bacteroidia; order Bacteroidales; family Muribaculaceae; genus SFRY01. The sequence goes on from JBJEKE010000069.1 coordinate 17,070, forward strand.
TGTTCGAATTCCATGTCGCAACGATGGCCGTCGGTCCGGTTGTAGGAGCCGCTGACAACGCTGCTGAATCGGCCTTTGCGCACGCGGTTGGTTAGTTCGGTTTCCAGAGTGTTGAACGAGCCGTATCCGGCATGGAGATTGGTGTGCACGCCGTCTTCATTGGTTTTGCGGGTTACGATGTTTATCACTCCACCCATTGCATTTGAGCCGTATAGCACCGACGCGGGGCCTCGGAGCACTTCGACCTTTTCGGCAAGGAGCGATTGGTAGGCATCGGCAATAGGATGTCCAAAGATGCCAGCATATTGAGGATGACCGTCGATGAGCACCATCAGCCGGGCATTGCCGCCGCTGAGGCCGCGTAGCGATATTCCACCGGCAGCCCCACCCGATACCCCGTAGCCCATCACACCGCGTTCAGTGACGAAAAGTCCCGGGACGTGCTGCGAGATTATTGGCAGCAGCGAGGGTTGCATGCTGTTTTCAATCGTTGGGCGGTCAACCACCGACACGGTTTGCGACAGATGTCGCACATCGGTCTGGTTGCGTGTTCCGGTCACCACCACCTCGTCGATAGCATAGTTCCGTGTGGTTTCGTAATGGTGCCGACTGATTAAAGGCAACAGTTCGGTCTCGAAGATATCCCGGCTAATCAGGCGATAATGCGGGTCGTAGGTTTCTACATATTTGTTGCTGTGGTGCATCACATATTTCCCTTGATTCAGCAAGTTGGCGATGGCAATGCTGTCGGCCTGGAAGCCGTCCAATTGCAAATTCATATTGGAAATTACCGAGCAAATCGCAGTCCATTCCTTTTCCCATTCGGTAACGGCAACCGGCTTTATTGTGCGTGCACTTCGCATGAAAGCGTCGAAGAAGGTGGAGTATGGAATGGTGCCATCGTTTATGAGCGACAGGTTTACCCGATAGAAGTTCCCGATAACGCCTGTAAGCTCGTACAATGGCCCGGCAAATGATTTCGCCGTCTTCAATTCTTCGCGCAGATAAGCGTTTGCCGAAGCGGTGTCGGCAATCAGATGCCCGGGCCCGAAGTGGTCCTGGAAGAAGTTCTTGTATAAATCGCACAAAGTTGATTCGGGGTATGTCCGCATTTGCTGTTCCACCGCCGTGCGCACCTCTGATGAGTGTGGATTGGCAGCATTGGTTCCACATGCAATCAGTGAAGCGATTAATGAGATAATAATGCTTACGGTCTTCATTTTATTATGGTTTTCTTTCCGTTTATTATATAGACACCGGCGTCGAGCGAATCCAGCCTTGAGGCGTTGGAGAGGATACGTTTTCCGTCGATGGAAAAGACATTATACAGGGGCGTGCCCTTTTGGCTTATGTTCTTGTCGATACCGGTAATGTTGTCGATATCAATCAAGGAATATGCCTGGGTGCCCAGCCCAATTTGCTCGCCATATTCAACCGTCCAAGTTCCGTGGCGGGCGTTGATGCGGTTTTGCAGCGGAACGGCAGTGTCGCCGGTGGTGTTGTCGTGGTTGAACACCAGGTCGAGACACGCCTTGTCGAGAGCAACCGGGTCGGTAGAAGCGAGTATGCCGACGTCAGCCATCTCGGGTTCATGTGGGTTGCCGTTGCAGTCGCAGTCAACCGACAGGTTATTCATTACATTGATATACAGCACATTGCCGTTGAAATAGTTATGAACAGCCTGGGCTGCAGCGGCCATACTCTCGAGGAATGGATCCTGCTCGCCGCCCCACGGGCTTGATGTGGAGCGTCCGGCGGTGTGAATATAACTCTTTCCGCTTTTAGATGCAACACCTATCGATGCATTTTTTATTACTCCGCCGAATCCACCCATTGCATGGCCTTTGAAATGAGCCAGATTTATCATGAAATCGTAGTTGGCGAGATGGCTGCCCACAATGTTGTAGGCAATGTGCTTGGTGTCCTGAACTGGTATGTGAATGGTGTCGTCGGCATCCATGATGTCGACGGTTGCAATCTGGTCGTATCCGCGTTCGCGTATGGCTCTCAGATGGCTTTCGGTGGTTGACCGATTCCCTCCGTATGCGGTGTTACATTCCACAATAGTGGCGTGTGTTTCATCGACAAGAGGCTTGATGAAAGCTGGGCGCAAGTGATTCGACCGCTCGCTTTCGCCGGTTGAAATCTTCAGAGCCACCCGACCTGTGGCTTTAACTTCTAATGCTTTGTAAATCTTTACTAACGATTCGGGGGTTATTTCCTTGGTGAAATATACCGTAGCTCTCTGTTGAGCCATTGTTGCTGTGGCGAGCAGCAACGATACAGCCATGATAATAGTTCTCATATTTAGGTTATTTGTTTATTATTCTGTAGCCATCAAACACCTTTCTATGGTTTATAATGTTGATGCCAGTTACCGGCTTTGACCGTTTTATTCCGTCGAGTGTGTAAATGTTGCTTGAGGCGGTTTTGTCGGCCAGAGAGGCATTGGCCGATGCAATGCCGTTGAATCTGTTCCAGAACGCTATGGTATCGTTAATACAGCCGTCAGCCAATGTGCCGGTGCCGAGCCCGAATCCATGAGGAAGATTGTCGTAAACGTGGAATTCGGTGGCAATGCCAATGTCCGACAGGCTTTGCAGTCGGCTTTGCATGGTGCGCCACGAAGCAATTCCGTCGGCCGAGCCAACACATGCATAGGTGGGAGCATCTTTGTTGCTTACCGAGGAGTATCCGGTGTATTGCATTATCACAGCCGAGGCTTGTGGAATGTCGTAGCGGCCGGTGAGTTGTCTAAGATAATTATCGTTGCCCAAAGTAGCAGCCATCCGTGCTCCAGCGCTGCCACCCCAAAGCGAGTAACCTTGAGTGCGAACATCCAGCTGGGCGGCATTGTCGTGGATGTATTCTATAGCGCGAGCCAAATCGTCGTAGGCATTGTCGGGTCGATAGATAAGAGCGAAGGCGTTATATCCTTTTTTCGACAGTT
>JBJEKE010000070.1:0-4787 GCA_051878475.1 Muribaculaceae bacterium
GTCGAAAAAAGTTATCGACTACATACGCGACATAGCTGAAGTTATCTATTTTGATGAAAAGACCTGCTACACAGCTTCGCAGTTCCTTACCCATTTTCTCTTTACCCCCGCCGACCAGCAGAAATATATTTATAAGTTGAGCGGTGGTGAGAAACGTAGGCTATATTTGGCTGCAGTGCTGATGAAGAAACCTAATTTCCTGATTCTTGACGAGCCTACAAACGATCTTGATATACTTTCTCTCGAGATACTTGAAGATTATCTCGATAAATTCAAGGGGTGCGTCATCCTAATTTCCCACGACCGTTTCTTTATGGACCGATGCATTAACCACTTGTTTGTATTTAAGGGGAACGGAGAGATAAAGGATTTTCCGGGCAACTATTCTGAATATCGTGCATGGACTACTGAACAGGAAAAGATCCAAGCTCAGAATGATGTGTCACAATCTGCGCAACCTACACATCGCAATGAACATTCGGCAAAGAACAAACTTACATATAAGGAAAAGCTTGAGTTTCAATCTCTTTCCGAAGAAATAGATACATTGGAACTGGAAAAGGCCGGCATAGAGCGGATTTTCAATGGGGAGTCTCCCCTACCCTCCGGTTCAACATTCGATTCGGTTTCCCAACGATATTCGGCCATAAAGGACATGCTCGACGAAAAGGAAATACGATGGCTTGAACTAAGTGATAAAGAATATTGAACATGATATACTCCAAAAAAACAGGCGCCCATTGAATGATGAGCGCCTGACTTTTAATGATATGGTTGGATAATTAAATCCACTTTACGTATGCAAAATCCTGACGGTGAGGCAATTCAGAATTGTTAGGGAATACTCGGAATGCAAAACGGTATTCACCTGCATCTTTGAGAGTGCTAGTCTGTGAGAATGTCAAGATATCGCCGTTTTCCTCGGATATTTCCATTGGAAGAGCACGTTTGAACTTCATATTGTTGTCCTCAAATGAGTAAACAACGAGTTCCACACCGACGTTTGAGCCAAGGCCTGCTGTATCGAGTTTAACCATCGAGTGGAATTCTGTGCCGCATACCGAGTTGAACGCACTCATATCAGGCAATTGAATTTCAACAGCCTTGATGTCGTCCCACTTCGATGCAACCAATTGCTTCCATTCGGCAATTTCCTTGGCCTTGGCATAATTGTTTTCTGCCAAGTGACGCGAACGCTGTGCCTCTTTGTTGTAGAAGCGGTTGATGTAGTCGTCAATCATACGCTTCATTGTAAAGTTCGGAGCAATGTGGGCAATTGAGTTCTTTATGAATTGAATCCACTCTGGAGAGTATCCACGCGAGTTCTTTGCAAAATACAATGGAATGATTTCGTTTTCGAGCATCGAATAGATTGTAGCGGCATCGAGTTTGTCTTGCTGCGACTGGTCGGTAAACGTACGTTTTTCAGTAAGTGCCCAACCTGCATCTTTGCGGTAACCTTCATACCACCATCCGTCGAGAACCGAGAAGTTGAGCACGCCGTTCATTTCAGCTTTCTCGCCAGATGTGCCAGATGCCTCAAGAGGACGTGTAGGTGTGTTCAGCCAGATATCAACACCTGTTACAAGACGCTTTGCAACAATCATATCGTAGTTCTCAAGGAAGATAATCTTACCCAGGAACTGTGGCATACGAGAAACCTCGATAATTCGTTTGATAAGACCTTGTCCGGCGCCATCGGCTGGGTGTGCCTTACCTGAGAATATGAATTGAACGGGGAATTTCTCGTTGTTGACGATTTTTGAAAGACGGTCGAGGTCGGTGAACAGCAGGTGTGCGCGCTTGTATGTGGCAAAACGACGTGCGAAACCAATGAGGAGTGCGTTCGGGTTAATGCGTTCCACAATTTGGATTATGCGTGACGGGTCGCCTTGGTTCTTGAGCCAGTTTTCTGTGAAGTCCTTTTTGATGAAGTTGATGAACTTGTTCTTCAATGTCATGCGAAGTTTCCAGATATCTTCGTCCTTTGCTTTTAGGATAGGCGCCCAAGTGTTTTCGTCCGACTGGTTCTCCATGAATGTCGGGCCAAGGATGTTTTTGTAGAACTCTTTCCATTCCGAAGCTGCCCATGTTGGCATGTGGACACCGTTGGTTACATAAGAAACGTGCGATTCCTCGGCGCTGTAGCCTTTCCATACGCCTTGGAACATTTTCTTTGATACTTCACCGTGCAGCCAGCTAACGCCGTTTGCTTCCTGACAAGTGTTAAGAGCAAATACGCTCATCGAGAATCGTTCGTTGCTATCGGGGTTCTCTCGGCCCATATTCATGAGGTCGCCCCATGAAATGCCGAGTTTTGCGGGGAATTCACCCATATATTTTCCAAAGAGACCTTCATCGAAATAGTCGTGGCCTGCCGGTACCGGAGTGTGAACGGTATAGAGTGATGATGCTCTTACGAGTTCAAGCGCAACGTTGAATTCGAGTTTTTCTTCCTGTACATAGTCAAGTAAGCGTTGCAGGTTGAGTAGTGCAGCATGACCTTCGTTGCAATGGTAGAGGTCGCTCTTTATACCGAGTTTCTTGAGCATGAGCACACCGCCGATGCCAAGCATATATTCTTGCTTGATACGGTTCTCCCAATCGCCACCATATAGCTGGTGAGTTATTGAACGGTCGTATTCCGAGTTGAGGTCGATGTCGGTGTCAAGCAGATAAAGTTTCATGCGACCTACATTTACTTGCCATATGCGGGCATAAATAGTGCGGCCTGGATATGGAACTTCAACGAGCATATGGTTGCCGTTTTCGTCGATAACTGCATCGATAGGAAGTTGATTGAAGTTTTGAGCTTCGTAGTTCGATATCTGCTGACCATCCATCGAAAGGGTTTGTGTAAAATAGCCATAACGATAAAGGAAGCCGACAGCTGTCATGTTTACGCGCGAATCAGATGCCTCTTTAATGTAGTCACCGGCAAGAACACCAAGGCCACCGGAATAAATTTTCAAAGCATTGCACAGACCGTATTCCATGCTGAAGTATGATACCGAAGGAATGTCGGTGCGCATCGGCACTTTCATGTATTCCTCAAAGTCGCTGTATACTTTGTTGATTTGGGCCATCAATTCCTTGTCGGCCAATATCTCTTCATAACGCTCAAAGCTGAGTTTTTGCAATAAAAGGACAGGATTTTCACCTGTAGCGCGCCATAGGTCGGGATTCAATGAGCGGAACAATGCTTTTCCTTCGCTGTTCCATACCCACCATAAGTTTCTGGACAAAGTTTCCAGTTTCTTCAGTTTTGCCGGTAACTCCGACTTTACTGTTAAATCTCTCCAGCTCGGAGAATTTGTTTTGCTTGCTTGTAACTTCATACTGAAATTAATATGGTTATTAATTCGTGATATTATTTCTTTACTTTTTGCTTACTTTTGAAATGGCTTCACAATAGGCTTCATCATAATGTCTGATGAAATTTGACCATGCGGCGAGTTTTGCCGTGTCGGTTGCCTTTTTGTTGATTGCCTTAATTGATTTGTTGCCAGTGCAAACGTATGTTTCTACAGCGTCGACAATCTCATCAACCACTTCGTTGTAGTTTGAGTCGCCTCGGTGCAACACCTTCACGCCGCTTTTGTCGAAACCCTCGCTATCGATGTCGATTATCCATTGCCCGAAACCTGACAAATTGGTGGTAATGGTCGGAATCCCGAATGCTATGCTTTCTAATGGGGTATAGCCCCATGGCTCGTAATACGAAGGGAATACTGTAAGGTCGATGCCCGGGAGTAAATGGTAGTAGTCGATACCGAATATTCCGTCGTCACCGTTCAGATATGATGGCACATATATAATCTTCACCCGCTCGTCGTTCTTGTTGGCTACGCCGTACGATTCAAGACGCCCATATATCGAATCGCACGAACTATCGTGCAGCTGATGAGTAACCTTAGTGTCGGCACTATGCAATTCTTCATCGTTTTCAAGAGCTTGCTTCAAGTCGGCACGCGGGCCATCGGACCATGCAGGAACCATTATGAATGCAACAATCTGTTTTGCCAATTCCTTGTTCTCATAGCGCATCTTGTTGAGAGCATCGATAAATACGTCGATTCCTTTGTTGCGGAACTCCATTCGTCCCGATGTAGCTACTATCAAGGCATCGTCGGGCAATTGGTATCCAACAAGTTTTGAACCTACTTTAAGCAGCTGCTCGCGGGCGGTTGCTCTTGCTTGGGCGTATTTGGCCTTGCTGGGCACGAAATTCTGTTCGAATCCGTTTGGAGTAACCACTGGATGGCATTCGAGAAGTTGTCGGCATTCTTTTGCTGTGACATTGCTGACGGTAGTAAAGCAGTCGGCATTCTGTGCTGCTGCCTTTTCGAGCGAATGCTTTGACTGCATATTGAGCTCGTCGGCCATTTGGTTGCCGTTATAGCCATTTAGATAATCGTATAATGGCTTGTTGTTGCAGCAGATGCTGCGGCCTATGCATGTGGCATGAGTGGTAAACACTGTTGCAACCTCGGGCCTGATGTGCTTAAGATACAAAAGCCCCATGCCTGTGGTCCATTCATCGAAATGTGCAATGTTGGTAAGCTTTGGTTGGGCCTTCCATTCAATTATATTATTGATTACCATGGCGGCACCAACGGCAAACATGCACGATTCGTCGTAGTCGCCGTAGGCATGAAGTGAATCTACACCATATTTCTCCCATACGGTGCTGTAGATACTGTCCTTAATGGAATATAATGGCTTGTAGTCGACCAGCACAACAATAGGCTTGCCGGGAATGTTCCAGCGCCCTACCCTTGCCTTGA
>JBJEKE010000071.1:0-4785 GCA_051878475.1 Muribaculaceae bacterium
CTACCGAACCGGCTATCGCCTTCCGTCTGCTCAAGGAACAGCTCGAGAAGCAGGTGGGCAAAGAAGAGGCTTCGAAGCGCATCGTTGCCATCACCGACGCCAACCGCGGTGCTCTGCGCAAGCTGGCAACCGAAGAAGGCTACAAGACATTTGTGATTGCCGACAACGTCGGCGGCCGTTTCTCGGTTCTCACTCCGGTAGGCCTGCTCCCAATTGCAGTGGCCGGATTCGACATCAAGGCACTTATCGACGGCGCTCGCGCAATGGAAGCTGCATCGCTCAACGGTGAGAACAATTGCGTGGCTGCCTATGCGGCCACTCGCAACGCCCTCTATCGTGCCGGCAAGAAGATTGAAATCCTTGTAAACTATAACCCGAAACTCCACTTCCTCGGCGAATGGTGGAAACAGCTCTATGGCGAAAGCGAAGGCAAGGACCACAAGGGCATTTTCCCCGCAGCTGTTGACAACTCTACCGACCTCCACTCGATGGGTCAGTGGATTCAGGATGGCGAACGCACCATATTCGAAACAGTGATTTCGGTGGGCGAACAGCAGCACAAGGTGGTTATCCCAACCGATGCCGACAACCTCGACGGCCTGAACTACATTGCCGGCAAGCGTGTTGACGAAGTTAACAAGATGGCCGAACTCGGCACAGTCATTGCCCACGTTGACGGCGGTGTGCCCAACATGCGTATCACCTTGCCCGCCCTCACCGAATTCTGGTTGGGCCAGATTATCTACTTCTTCGAGAAAGCCTGCGGCGTGAGCGGCTACATCCTCGGTGTGAATCCGTTTAATCAGCCGGGTGTTGAGGACTACAAGCGCAACATGTTTGCCTTGCTCAACAAGCCGGGCTACGAAGCTGAAAGCAAAGCCATACAGGCCAAGCTCGGCTAATAGCTGACCACAATACATGCTGCGGGGCGGTGTCTGTGTTTACTGTCAGACACCGCCCCGCTTGAATTATGTCAGCAGCTCCTTCGTAGTCTAAAGGTGTGGCGGTTTTCGCAATGTTTCGGTCCCGGAGGATGGTAATTTTGTGGCGTTGGCCGTGCCGCGGCTGCCGACGGGCGGCATCCAGGATCGGGCAGCAACCTCAAACAACTTTTTTTTGCGTTATCGGCTAATTGTTTGTAAGTTTGCATTATGATATTATTACCCGGAATCGCTGATATTCTTACACTGACTTTATCGCACTTCCGCTTCATTGACATTAAACGTTAATGCTATGGTTTACAAATACGATTATCTCGTAATCGGTTCGGGCATTGCAGGCATGAGCTTTGCCTTGAAAGTGGCCGATACCGGCCGTGTGGCTCTCATCTGCAAGACCACTCTCGAAGAGGCCAATACGTTTCTGGCACAAGGTGGCGTGGCTTCCGTAACCAATCGTCTCGTCGACAATTTCGAAAAGCATATCAAGGACACTATGATTGCCGGCGATTTTCTCAGCGACCCTGCTGCCGTGGAACAGGTGGTGAAAGGGGCGCCCAAGCAAATCGACCAGCTTATAAAGTGGGGTGTGGCGTTCGACCGTAACGAGAAAGGCGACTTCGACCTGCATCGCGAAGGGGGACACTCTGAGTTCCGAATCCTGCACCACAAGGATAACACCGGCGCAGAAATTCAAGACAGCTTGATAGAAACAGTCAAGAAACACAAGAACATCGATGTGTTCGAAAACCGTTTCGCAATCGAAATTATCACTCAGCACCATTTGGGGAAGACTGTTACACGCCGCACTCCGGATATTACCTGCTACGGCGCATATGTGCTCGATATTGAGTCGGGGCGCGTCGATACGTTCCTGTCGAAGGTAACCACAATGGCCACCGGTGGCATCGGTGCTGTGTACCAAACCACTACCAACCCGCTCGTTGCCACCGGCGACGGCATTGCTATGGTGTATCGCGCAAAGGGCACTGTAAAGGATATGGAATTCGTACAGTTCCACCCGACTGCCCTCTATCATCCTGGTGACCGTCCCTCGTTCCTCATCACCGAGGCCATGCGCGGCTATGGTGCTGTGCTGCGCGACATCAACGGCAAGGAATTCATGCAGAAATACGATGCGCGCCTGTCGCTTGCGCCTCGCGACATTGTGGCCCGCGCCATTGACAGCGAGATGAAACTCTCAGGAGCCGAACATGTGTATCTTGATGTTACACATAAGGACCCCGAGGAAACCAAGCGTCACTTCCCGAATATTTACAAGAAGTGCCTGAGCCTGGGAATAGATATCACCAAGGACTACATCCCGGTGGCCCCGGCTGCCCACTATCTGTGCGGCGGCATCAAAGTCGACCTCAACGCCTGCTCGTCGATTCAGCGTCTTTATGCTGTGGGCGAATGTTCGTGCACCGGTCTGCATGGCGGTAACCGCTTGGCGTCGAACTCATTAATCGAGGCTGTAGTGTATGCCGAGGCTGCTGCTCAGCATGCCATGGCTCATCTCGACGAGTACGCCTATCGCGAGGATGTGCCCGAATGGAACGACGAAGGTACCACCCACACCGAGGAGATGATTCTCATCACCCAGAGCCTGAAGGAGGTGTGCCAGATTATGAGCGCATATGTGGGCATCGTGCGAAGCGACCTGCGTCTGCACCGTGCCTGGAACCGCCTCGATATTCTTTACGAGGAAACCGAACGCCTGTTTAAGTGCAGCAAGGCCAGCAAGGAGATTTGCGAACTTCGCAACATCATCAATGTGGGCTACCTTATCATGCGTCAGGCAATGGAGAGAAAGGAAAGCCGTGGATTGCACTATACCATTGACTACCCACCGGTAAAAGCCCAATAAATGACCAGTTCACCGGAAGTTAGCATAATTATAGCCGTGTACAATCATTTCGACTGGCTCGAGATGATTCTCACGGCTTTAAAATATCAGTCGTTTCGCGATTTCGAGGTAGTGATTGCCGACGACGGCAGCAATGCCGATACCGTGAATGCCATAGCGCGCTGGACACAATCTTCGCCATTCGCCATCAAGCACTGCTGGCACGACGACCGCGGTTGGCGCAAAAACATTATGCTCAACACTGCTGTCAAGGCTTCATCGGGACGATATCTTGCTTTTCTCGACGGCGATTGCATTCCGTCGCCTTCGTGGCTTGCCGACCATATTGCGTTGCGTAAGCACCATATGGCACTGGCCGGGCGACGTATGGAACTCCCGGCCTCGTTCTCCATCTCTCTCAAGGCTGTCGATATCGATTCGCCATCGCGATTGCGCCGGCTGGCTCTGAAGGCGTTCGCGGGAGCCGTCAAGGAGGGTGCTCGCGGCAAACTGCGTTGCCTCCGATTCCCGTGTCCGAAGTTCTTGCCGCTGCTGCGCCGCAAAAAGGATATTCTGGGTTGCAATTTCTCGCTGTATAAGGACGACCTGCTGGCTGTAAACGGTTTCGACGAGCGCTATCTGGCGCCGGGAACCGGCGAGGACACCGACCTCGAACTCCGCCTCACCAATGCCGGTATGACGGTGTCGACTTTCTCTCATTACATGATTGTGTATCACCGGAATCATCAACGGTTGGCCATGGACAGCCCTGAGAACTCTGCCATCCTGGCTCAAAACCGCGCCGATAAGGTTGCAGCCACCCCTTTCGGCATCAACCGCCGATAACCGTTAGAAACCGAGCGAACGTAAATCCACGTTGTAGGCCACTGTAAAGCCGGCCTGGACGCCGCGAAGCTGTGGCTGTGGCTCATCGTATATGTTACGGGCGATGTATGGGCTGATGCGCACCGACGACACCACCTGCTCGCGCTTCTTCGAGCCGAACAGCGAGGTGTTGCTCACACGGCTGTGGAGTTTGATGTCGATATCAATGGTGGCATACCAGCTGAAGTGGGTTATGCTGTACGATTGTGTCGAGGTGAGCAGAGGTTCTGGCTTCTCCTCGTCCCATTCGTAGTTGCCGACGTTCCAGCGCAGATTGTTCCATGCGCCGCCCACCATCGGAGTTATGGCTATGCGTCGGCTGTCGACGATTTTGTAGCCAACTGTCAGCGCCAGATTTGTGAGCGATGCATATTTGTCGGTAATCTGTTGATTTTCAATGTTCATAATGTTCAGCCGCTTGATTTTAGGCTGGCCATAGAATGCGCTGAACTTAGCCACAGCCCGGTCGTAGCCCACATGTAGGCCACCGCCGAAAATCCATGTGTGCGTGAAGGCATCGTTAATCGAGCCGCCGGTAAAGTTGCCGCCCACCCCCAGATAGCAGCCGTATGAGAATCGTCCCGGCGATACGATGGGCACAAACGGCATCTCGGCCTTGTCGAGACGGTTGCGCACGTTGGTTTCCCATTGCTGGAGCTTGTCGCTGTCGGCGCCGCTCGAAGTTTCTGTAGCTATGGTTATCACTTCGTTGTAATATAAGGCGTTGTAGTGGCGTACGCGCTCGTCGGTGGAATTAGCTGCCACATCTTGCGATATTTCGTCCTGAAGTTGGCGTCGGTAGCATTCCAGCAGGTCGAATTCCATCTGATACAGGCGCAGGCGCTCGGGAGTGCGGAGCGAGGCATCGATATACGAATTGCTGCAGTCCATTGCTGCGCGGGCAAAAACCTGGGTTTTCATCTGCCCGTCTACACTGATATCAACCGGGTCGATGTAAATCGATGCATGGAACGCGGCCTTCGAGTCGCTGCTTATAGCTTCGCCGCGGAAGTCGGTCCAAGAAATGGGGCCGTCGCTCCACTGCTTCAGGTCGGCAGCCATGGCGGAGAGAGCGGTGAGCAGCATCAAACCGATAATATTTAACCGTTTCAT
>JBJEKE010000072.1:0-4769 GCA_051878475.1 Muribaculaceae bacterium
GAAAAAATGCAGAAGGCCATCCAGCTCCACTCAATCAAGAAGCGCCCAAAGAAAAACTCGGGCAAGATGCGCGACCCTAAATACCGCGAATACCTTAAGCGCGACGAATACAATCCCTTCCTTCACAAGGCGTGGTATCTGATGGCTAAAGCGCAGTATATGAACGGCGATTTCCTCGGTGCCGCCACTACTTTCCACTATATCACCCGCCATTTCACTTGGCTCGACAACCTGGTGTTGGAGGCAAAACTTTGGGAGGCACGTTGCTACTGCGGTGAGGGATGGCTCAGCGAGGCCGAAAACATCCTGGTGAGAATTAAGCCCGACGAGCTCAGGACCAAAGAGCAAAAGAAACTATTCAACCTCGCTTACGCCGATTATCACGTGAAGAACAAGCAGGGAAAAGAGGCAATCCCTTACGTTGCCGAATCGGCTCGACAATCGAAAGGCGGACAGAAAACTCGCCTCAACTTCCTCCTCGGACAGCTTTACGCTGCCGACGGCCAGCGCGAACTGGCGTATAAGGCGTTTGCCGACGCCGGCAGTGCATCTAACGCTACTTATCGCACCAAGTTCAACGCTCGTATAAAGCAAAGCGAGGTGTTCACCGGCACTAATGTGGAGAAAGAGGTTAAGGCCCTGAAGCGTATGGTGCGTTTCGACCGTAACAAGGAATACCTCGACCAGGTGTACTACGCTATCGGAAACCTTTATCTGCAGCGTGCCGACACTGTCAATGCTATTGCAAACTATAAGCTCGCCGCCGAAAAAAGCACCCGTAACGGCATCGAGAAGGCCATCAGCCAGATTACTCTCGGTTCTCTTTACTTCGATATGCACAACTACGACGATGCTCAGCCTTGCTATGCCGAGGCGGTGCCGCTCCTTAACGAGGAATATCCAAACTACGAGATGCTCAAACGACGTAGCGACGTGCTCGACGAGCTCGCCGTTTACAGCCAGAATGCTAAACTCCAGGATTCGCTCCTCCAGCTCTCGATGCTTTCGGAGGAAAAACAGCACGAGGTGGCGCAGCGACTTGTCGACGAACTAAAAAAGAAGGAAAAAGAGGAGGCCGAGGCCGCTGCACGAGAGGAATATCTCGCCGAACAACGCGCTAATGCTCAGCAAAACAATCCGCGCGGCGCAAAGGCGCCCGCTTCTTACTCTATTAACAACGACAACTCTTGGTACTTCTATAACACAGCTACTAAAAACGCCGGTAAAACCGAATTCCAGAAACTCTGGGGAAACCGAAAACTCGAAGACGACTGGCGCCGTCGAAACAAGAACACCTTCGCTATGTCTGACTTCGATGCCGATGCCATGGCTGAAACAGACTCGGCCGACGTGGCCAACGCTGCCGGAGGCGCTCCCGCGGCTAACGATTCGGTCGACGCCGAGGCCCAGAAACGTGCCGACGACCCGCACTTCGTCGAATATTACCTAAAGCAGATTCCTAAATCGGACGAAGAACGTCAGACTTGCCGCGACATTATCCAAGAAGGACTTTTCAACATGGGCCTTATTCTGAAGGACAAACTCGAGGACTTCCCCGCTTCTATCGACGAATTCAACATCCTGCTTAAGGATTATCCCGACAACATTTACCGCCTCGACGTGTACTACAACATGTATCTTATATACATGCGTACCGGAAACACCGCTATGGCCGAACGTATGCGTCAGTTGATTCTCTCCGACTTCGCCGACTCAAACTACGGGCTGGCAATGCGCGACCCTAACTACATCGAAAACCTGCGCAACATGGACCGCGAGCAGGAGGGAATGTACGAAAACGCTTACGCTGCTTATCTGGACAACGACAACTCGAAGGTGCACGAAGCTTACGCCGAAATGATGCGCAAGTATCCGCTCTCCAAAATAATGCCTAAATTCATGTTTATCGATGCGCTCGCTTACCTAACCGACAAGGACTACGACGCCTTCAAGTCGTCGCTGCGAGAACTGCTCGAACGATATCCCGATACCGACATCACGCCTACGGCTTCGTCTATCCTTTCTCAGATTGCAAAGGGCCGAAAACTCGAAGGTGGCAGCGCAAACGTCCGTGGTATGATTTGGGACATGAGGCTGAGCAACGATACCACCGAAATATCCGGCGAAGCCAAACTTACTCCGTTCGACCTCGCAAAGAACTCTCCGCAATACTTCGTCCTCGCTTTCGATACCGACAGCACTTCGATGAACCAACTCCTTTTCGATGTGGCTAAGCACAACTTCACATCGTTTGTGGTGCGTGACTTCGACATCGAACCGATGAACTTCGGGCGTCTGGGACTTATCGTCGTAAAAGGTTTCGCCAATTTCAACGAACTGGCTCACTATCGCAACGTATTCGAGGCCGACGAGGCTTTGAAACTCGACGACAACGTCAGGATTGTGCTTATCAGCGAGGACAACTTCAAGATTCTCGTTAACGAAGGTCGTTCGCTCGAGGAATACTTCAACTTTATGGAAAACTCTGCGGCCGAAGCCACCGAAAACGCTGCCCTCGAGTCTGCCGATGAATCCGAATCCACGGAGGAGGAGCCCACAGAAAGCACCGAAGAGGAGCCCACAGAAAGCACCGAAGAGGAGCCCACAGAAAACACCGAAGAGGAGCCCACCGAAAACACTGAAGAGGAGTCCACAGAAAACACCGAGTCACAGCAGTCCACAGCGCCCTGAAAGGGCAAGGGCCACTTAGCCTGGGGCAACGCCCTAGGTCCCAGCCAACCGCCTCCCCACTCTCCCCCGAATGGCGGTGACCTCGATGGGCACCGCCATTCGCCGTAACCAAACAAAGCGGCGGAGCCAGCCCATTCGGGCAAGGGCATCATCGGTAGGGAAATCTTCAGGGCGCTGACGAAAGGGCATCTGAAGGATGCGAAACAGCCCGCCATCGGGCTGTAAATAGCCGGGGGTGAGATGGCCTTAAAGCCATCTTACCCCCGGTAAACGCGGCGGGCCGAATGGCCCTTCCGCTCTCCCCGAAGGGGGCTTCCCGACACCCGTAAGGGTGGCGGCTGCCGCGTAAGTCGGCATCGCTCCAAAGGAGCGAAACAACACCGCCGCGGATTGCATCCATGGCTATCTACAACCCGACCAAGGCCGAGCCGTTTCACGTCCTTCAGACGTCCAAGCCATGCAGTTCCCCACACCGCAGTGCCATCCGACAACCACAGAAGCCGAGCCCATAAGAAAACTCATAGCCCGGCCAACAGCACTAAACAACCATATCACTGTTCCTGAGTGTCGGGATATGCTTCAAGTGCACGGCGTAGCTCTTGTGCCACCATCACGCGAAGCGACTTCGGTGCCAACACCTCTATGCGATACCCATAGCTCAACAGTGCCTGAACAAGGTCATACGTGGCTAACATCTTGTAGCTGAAAATGGAATACTGGTCGTGGATTTCCTCGGTTTGGGTGGGGTGCAACGGCAGTGCCCTGAAATATTTCGCCTGCTCGGCGAGTACCTTGATGCGGATTTTCTTCGGGGTCCCCTTATCGTGATATATGCCGTAACAATCCTTAAAATATTCCGCAGCAGTGATGGGTGGCTGCGGAAATGTCTCACCAAGGATTACCACGTCGGTAATTCGGTCGAGTCCGTAGGTGCGGATATCGTTCGATTTGTGGTTTAGACCGATCACATACCACCGCTGACGGAAAATCCGGATGAAATACGGGTCGAGGTTGATTACCGTTGTGCCTATGCGGTCGAAAGCTCGGTATTGGAACGAGATGCGGCGGTTCCGGCGCATCCCGTCAACTATCGTGGGCAGATAATCGCGTGCCGACGGTACATTCTCCAGCACTATGCGCGACGCTATCTCCCGCGAGTTGCTCAACGTGCCGCTTATCGAGAACGAGTCGAGCAGCCAGTCGCGGATATCGCCCCGGTTGTCGTCCGATTCTATGTAGTATTCATAGGTCGACCGGTCGCACAGTATATCAATGTCAAAAGTCGATTCTATCGCCTTGCAATAGTTGAAAAACGTGCGGCGGGGCATCTCGCACCCGTCGGAGATGTCCTTCGCCGCTATCCATAGTTCATTGAGCTCCTGACGGGTTATACGGCGGTGGCGCAGAATTGTGTCAACTATCCATACGTATTTGTTGATTAAGCGAGATGCCATGATGCTGTTCTATTTTTATGGTTTATTTATCTGATTTGTTCACATATAGAATTAGCAAACCTATGATGGTGAATGCTGCATTGATGAGTATAAGCTCGTGGCTAACTGTGTATTGGCTCCACTCCAGCAATGCCCATTGGGTGAAGTAGCTCGCAACCGGGGCGGCCACACATACCACCGGCACCCATCGGTCGCGCACGTTGATGCGGCAGAACATGCCAAACACAAACAGACCGAGTATCGGGCCGTACGTGTAGCTCGCTATCTTGTACACGGCGCTGATGGCATCTTCGTTACTGATGGCATAGAATATCAGTATTACTATCCCCATTATCACCGACATACCAACATGCACCAGCTTGCGAGTGCGCGTGAGTTTCTCTTCGTCCTGACGCTCATGGGCCTTGAGTATATCCACCGTGAACGAGGTGGTGAGCGATGTCAGCGCCGACCCGGCGGCCGAATATGCGGCCGAAATCAGTCCCAGAATAAACATGATGCCCACTATGATTGGCATTGTAGAGTCCGAGGCTACAAGCCCGAACAGTTCGTCGGTCTTCTCGGGTATGGCTATGCCGGCCGATTCTACATACATCACCAGCAATGTGCCCAGAATCAGGAACA
>JBJEKE010000073.1:0-4753 GCA_051878475.1 Muribaculaceae bacterium
TGTAACATCGGCACTGTCGACGTTTTTCACCAATCTGGTGGAGTCGGTTCTCATTGTGGTGGCCATTCTGATGTTAGTGATGGGTCTGCGCAGCGGTATCATAATCGGCGTGAGTCTGGTGGTTACTGTGATAGGGTCGTTGCTGTTGCTCGGATGGGCAGACGGCTCGATGCAGCGCGTATCGCTGGGCTCGTTTATCCTGGCTATGGGAATGCTGGTTGATAATGCCATAGTAATTATCGACGGCATCATGATTGACCTTCAGCGTGGCAAGCCACGCAGCGAGGCGCTCACGGCAATAGGGCGCAAGACGGCGATGCCGCTTCTGGGTGCCACTCTTATTGCTATTCTGGCCTTTCTTCCGGTGTTCCTATCGCCCGACACTGCCGGAGTGTATGTTCGCGACCTGTTCATAGTTCTTGCCGTGTCGCTGATGCTCAGTTGGGTGCTGGCATTGGTGCATGTGCCACTGATGGCTGCCAGCTGGCTCAAACCCAAGTCTCGTGAAGCCGGAAAGTCACTCTACGATGGGCGTGTGTATGCATTTCTACGCTCGGCACTGCGTTTCGGCCTTCGGCATCGTATGGTATCGATAGCAGTGGCTCTGGTGTTGGTGGCACTTAGTGTGCTGGGCTATGGGTTGATGCGTCAGGAGTTTTTCCCGAATATGGTTTACGACCAACTGTATATGGAGTATAAGTTGCCCGAAGGCACCAACTCCACCCAAGTGGCTGCGGACCTCGACTCCATACGCCGTTATCTGATGAGCCGCAGTGAAATACGCAACGTCACCACGTCGATTGGCGGCACCCCCGCCCGCTACAATCTGGTGCGCAGCATTGCCACTCCATCGCTTTCGTATGGCGAGCTGATTATCGACTTCGATTCGCCTAAGTCGCTCGAGAAAAATATCAACGACATCCAGCGAATCCTCTCACAGCGCTATCCCGATGCATATGTCAGGCTGAAGCCGTACAACATAATGTATAAGAAATATCCAATTGAATTGCTCTTTACCGGGCCCGACCCGGCAGTGCTGCATGCTCTTTCCGATTCGGCGATTGCCATAATGCGCAGTTCGCCGGAGGTTACATCGATAACTACCGACTGGGAACCGTCAATACCGATGCTCGAAATAAACTATAACCAACAGGCTGCGCGCCGTTCGTCGCTCTCCCGTCAAGACATTTCCACTTCGGTGCTCTCGGCAGCCGGCGGAGTGCCTGTGGGCGAGTTCTACGAGGGTATCCACAAGAATACCATCTACTTGAAGTGTGTTGACGACAGCGCCATGGCCGTCGACAACCTGGAGAATGTGCCACTGTTCGGCATGCTTCCGAATGTGGCAGGGGCTTTTGATGAATCAACGCTTGCAAAACTTCGTACGGGAAGCCTCGACAAGAGCACTTTGGTGGCTGAAATCATGCAGACCACACCGCTAAAGCAGGTGTGCGACGGCATCGATGTGGTGTGGGAAGACCCTGTGGTGCCGCGCTACAACGGACAGCGCGCGCAGATGGTGATGTGCTCCCCATCGCCCGGACTTGAAACCGAGGCTGCCCGTCGCATAATTGCTCAGCAGATTGAAAGCATTAATCTGCCGGCAGGATACAGCTTGATGTGGAAGGGCGAACACGATGCCAGCAAGCGCACCATGAAGTATCTGTTTGCCAATGTGCCGCTTGGCGTGGTGCTGATGATTGCCATTCTCATAATGCTCTTTAAGGGCTACCGAAAGCCTCTGCTCATAATATGCTGCGTACCGTTGCTGGCTGTGGGCATTGTGGCTGTGATGCTGCTCACCGGCAAATCGTTCACTTTCTGCGCCATCGTCGGTGCTTTGGGTTTGGTGGGAATGATGATAAAGAACTGTATAGTGCTGCTCGACGAGATAGGCGAGCAGATGAATGCCGGCGTTAATCCTGTGGATGCGCTTGTCGAGAGTTCGGTGAGCCGTCTTCGCCCGGTGATGATGGCATCGCTCACCACTATCCTCGGCATGGTACCGCTTCTTTCCGATGCCATGTTTGGTTCGATGGCAGCAACGATAATGGGCGGCTTGCTGTTCTCCACCATTGCCACTCTGTTCTATCTGCCGATTCTTTATGCATTGTTTTATAAGATTTCGATAAAATGAAGAAGACCATTATAGTGTTCATAGCAGCACTGTTGTGTATGTCGCCGTTAAGTGCCAAGATGCCGATGACTCTACAGGAGTGCATTGATATGGCTGTCGCCAACAACAAAAGCATCGTGGCTGCCGACCATGGTATGATGGCGGCTGCCTATACCCGCAAAAGTGTTGGTGCGCTGTTTCTGCCATCGCTGTCGGTTGAGGGTAGTGCACTCTATTCAAATGCCGACGGTGGTTATCAAAGCGGAATGGGGCAGCTCCCGGTGCTTGGTGTCGATGGGGTTCCCACCGGGCAAACGGCATTGTTTCCCGGCATTGGCCTCAATTATCAACTCGGGTGGATATTCAACGCAGCGGCGCGGATAGAACAGCCGATATTCATGGGAGGCCGAATCCTCGCCAATTATCGTATGGCCGGAATAGGCCGCGAAATGGCGTGGCAAAACCGTCGTCTGACCGAGTCGGAGGTGATTGTCGAGACATCGCGCGCCTATGCCAATGTGGTTGAGGCTTCGCAGATGTGTAAGGTGGCTGAGGCATATAATCAGTTGCTCAGCCAACTAATGCGCAATGTAGAGAAAGCCCGCAGTCATGGCATGAAATCGAACAACGATGTGCTGAAGGTTCAAGTGCGGCTCGACGAAAGTGTACTGGCTCTGCGTCGTGCCGAGAATGCCCGCCGATTAGCCACAATGAACCTGTGCCACCACATTGGCCGGCCGTTAACCGATGACATCGTTACGGACAGCATTCTGCCTCAGGTGGATTATCTGTCGGCCGAACTGACCACCGACATAAGCTCACGTCCGGAAGCGTTGCTGCTTGCGCAGCAAACCGATATGGCAAGGCAGAAGGTGGTGCTTGCCCGCAGCGAGTGGCTTCCTGAAATTGGGCTTGTGGGACAGTACGGCTACCTCAATGGCGTGAAACTCAACGACAATAAACTTTTCGACAACTGGAGTTTCATGGTGGGGGTGCAGGTGAAGATTCCTATCTTCGACTTTGGCCATCGTTACAATAAAATCCGTGCATCAAAGCAGCAGTATGCCCAAGCTATGGCCCGGCGCATAGATACCGATGAACAGCTGCAACTCGAGGCTGTGCAGGCCGCCAATAATCTTGACGAGGCTGTGCTTGAGAGCCGTTTGGCTGCCTCGTCGGTGGCTTCGGCCGAAGAAAATCTCCGTTCGAGCCGTCTCTGTTTCGAGAAAGGCACCGAAACTCTCGCTGACTTTCTTGAAGCACAGACACTTTGGGCCGATGCCCACAAAACAGAAGTGAAAGCCCGGGTGCAGTGCTATGTGCGCTGGCTCGAATACCGCAAAGCCATAGGACAAATCAACTGACAGCACCACTGCGGTTGTGTTTGAGGTATCGGTAATATTTTGTAATTTTGTGCCAATTAGTTCTCAGTTGGAACTTATATAAGCACAAGGATGCCAAGGCCGACCAATCAAAAAGTGCAAGTGATCAGAGCACTGTCGATTATTGCAGTGGTGATGATTCATACCATATACAGTGCGGAATTGACTGTATTTTGCCGTCCATTTATCAATTTTGCAGTAGCAACTTTTATCTTTCTTTCGGGCTATCTAACTAAAATAGAGATAGATAAGCCAATTGCGTTTTGGCGCAAACGTATAATCCGCGTTTTAGTTCCATATATTATCTGGACCGTTGTCTACACCTTTTATGCATCCGGAGTGAACTTGTGCGCGGTGGTTTCTGAATTGTTTACGGCGCAAAACACCTGGCATCTTTATTACATCCTGGTGTATATTCAATTTGTGCTGCTCACTCCACTGTTGGCCAGGCTTGCCAAATCACGTTATATGTGGATCGGCATTTGCGTTAGTCCACTTTGGGTTGCCGTATTCTTGTATTTGCCCAATTTAGGCATATATGAAACTTTTCCGAATCAGGACATAATATGGCGTGTTTCGTGCTTCAGATGGTTTTCATTCTATTATTTAGGCCTTCTTTTAGGCAATGGCATCATCAACAGAAGCTTCAGCATGAGCCGCCTCTCGTGGCTGTATGCTTTTGCAATTATCCTGTCAATGGCTGAAAGTTATTGTTTGTATTGCATGGGAGTTGAAAAATGTGGCAACCAGAGTAAACTGACGTCACTTCTGTCCAGCTTGATTTTCATCTTGATGGCTTACACCTACCTGCGCAACGACCACTATCCTCAGCCACGGCAGCGTGTTCTGTTGTCGTTGGGCGACTACTCTTTTGGTATCTATCTTAGCCACGTAATGGTGATACTTCTACTGCGCAAGTTTGATTTTTATCATTTTCTTCCCTATCCTGTAAATTCGGTGTTAGTGCTGGGCATTGCATGGGCCGTGGTCTTTCTTGTGTCAAAAGTTCTGCCCAAAGCAGTATCCCGAGCCATCGGTCTGCGCTAATCGCTGCCTGAGCGATAAATGAAACGTGTATAAATTGATTACAGTTTCACGAAGTGAGGTGACAATGTTGCACATTAGCCACTAATTGAGTAATTTTGCAGAAATTTCCGATAGCAGGCATCTGCTGTCGCAGATATCTATTGCAGTGATGATTGAGTTCTTCCACCGGAACCGTGATCAGAGAGGTATACGCCATCTCCTGGGGGAT
>JBJEKE010000074.1:0-4748 GCA_051878475.1 Muribaculaceae bacterium
TTTTTCGTTAATTCAAAGCGGTGTGGCACGCAATTTGTTACAAATGAATGTGATTTAAGTGAATATAAACCGAGTCAGATGCATGTTTTGAACTGTTTCTCGCTAAAATATTTGGAAAAAATGTTGTATATGACAAATGTAATATTTACTTTTGTTGCGTGGATTGCGCTAACTGTGCGTGTAATGCCGTACTAAACAATCTGCGAGTGTTAGTTGTTAATTATAATAATGTATATTCAATTCTATTCTAATTTTTAAAATTTATGAAGACTAAAAGATTTTTACTTTCGTTTTTAGTTTTTGGCGCAGTTGCTTTCTTCTGCAACAATGCTAATGCTGAGGAAGTAGTCGTTGACGAAAACTTGGCTAACGTAGAGTGTAAGGATTATGCCGCTAATTCATGGCGTCAGAACTGGTTCCTTCAGTTGGGTGCCGGTATGAATGCTCCATTTGTTGAGAACTATCTCTCAAGCGGTGAAGAGAAGCATCACATCACTCTTGCTCTCAACGCTGGTTTCGGTCACTGGTTCTCTCCATATTTGGCTGTTCGCTTCAGTGCTCTTGGTGGTGCTCTTCACTGGGACAACAACGACTTCAGCAAGGCTAAATATGCTAACCTTAACATGGACTTGATGTGGGATATGTTCAACTCGATTGGTGGCATCAACACTAAGCGCGTATTTACTATCGTTCCTTTCGTTGGTATCGGTGGTACTTATGTATGGGACATCAAATCGGCTGGCTCAAACATCTATGGCGACAATGGTGTTAAGGACCGCACTTGGGCTCTCCCTGTATCTGCCGGTTTGCAATTCCGTTTCCGTCTTTGCAAGTATGTTGACTTCTTCTTGGAAGGCCGCGCTCAGTTCTACGGCGACAACTTCAACGGTTGCGCTTATGGCGACCCTGTTGACGTTAACTTGACTGCTATTGGTGGTCTTACTTTCAACTTCGGTGGTCGTCACTTCGACACTGTAAATCCTTGCAACTACCTCGACTACATCAACAAACTCAACGGCCAGGTTAACGCTCTTCGTGGCGAACTCGCTTCAACTGCCGCTGCTCTCGCAGCTTGCGAAGCTCAGCTCCCATGTCCTGAAGTTAAGCAGGTTGAATGCCCAGAAAATCCAAGCGCAATGCTCTCAGCTGTTCGCTTCTCGCTCAACTCTTCGAAGATTGCTAAGCGCGAAATGGTTAACGTTTACAACGTTGCTGAATGGATGAAGGCTAACAAGGATGCCAAGGTTTCTATCAACGGTTATGCTGACAAGAAGACTGGTACTTCTGCTTACAACGAAAAGCTTTCTGAACGTCGTGCTAAAGCCGTTTACGACAAGCTCGTTGAATATGGCGTAGACGCCGACAGATTGAGCATCAACGCTCACGGCGACGCTGTTCAGCCTTATGCTGACCAGAACGACTGGAACCGCATCGTTCTCTTCGAAACTAAGTAATGTAGTTTATCAAGTTTCAATATCTCAAGGCGTGTCTCTCATCGAGGCGCGCCTTTGTTTGTTTCAAGGCCTCTCATCAAAGCCGCCCGCCTACAGCATAACTTTCGGATTCAGTATGGCATGCTATAGGCGAAAGCCGTATCCATGATGTTTTGTCATGCGGCTTTATTAGTATGACGACGGATTGAACAAAACTAAATATGTGCATGGTAGTAGACGTCGGTCATTGATATCAAAACATAGATTATTATAATAGCAATAGTGACCGTTTCAGCTTGTAGAACACACAATTATGTACGCGAGACCACGATGCTACCACTATTCTCGGCGCAATAATGGTTCTGTATTTACATGACTGGATTTATCGTTACTTCACTTCGTGTCGGGGCTTTTTGTATGGAGTGCTGGTTACGCAGTGCATATTATAATCAGAGGGCGCCGAATCTTTCGATTCAGCGCCCTCCGATTATGCAATTATGTGATGTGGTTGTACGTTACTTGGCAGTGCCGTTCATCACCACGAGAATCTTGTTGTTAAGCTTTATGTTCTTTTTAAGGAACTTATTGAACTCTTCGAGTGTGATATTTTTGAGGATATCGCCTCGATCGGTGTATATGTCGTTGCCAAAAGCGCGATACGACATCACCGTCATCCAGAAGCGGTTCTCGCGTAAGTTGTTCTCATATTGCTTCAGGGCGGCTTCTTTCACTTTTTGGAAATCGTCGGCCTTGGCACCGTTTTCAATAACCTGCTTGAGCTCGTTGATGGCACGGTTGGTGAGGCGCTCACGTTGCTCCACGTTGGTGTCGAATCGGAAGAGTATAGAGTATTCTTTCAGGAATGCCGACAGGCGAGCAGCTGTTCCAACACCGTATGTGCCGCCCTCTTCTTCGCGGATGGTGCGGGTGTACACAATGTCCATCACTTCAGAGAGGAAGTTCATCATTATGCTGTTCTTCAGATTGAACTTCATGTCGCCGGTGAGCTGGCATTGAACCGAAACTTTCGGGTTTTCCATTGGAAGGTTGAAGATGTTTTCTTTCACGCCACGCACTACCGAGCTGGTGAAGGTTGTCTTTTCGCGTACACCGTTGTCGGGGAGCGATGCAATGTATTTCTCAATGAGTGGGCGGATTGAGTCGACGGTGAAGTTGCCCACAAACGAGAAGGTGAAGTCGCCGGCATTAGCCATGCGCTGACGATACATTTCAAGGGCTTTTCCAAAGTTGAGGTTCTTGACAGTTTCCTCGCTTGGGGTCATCTTCAGCAGATTGTGGTTATAGGCTGTGCCGTTGACTGAATCGGTGAATACGGTGCGCGGGCTGTTTTTCGAAAGTGCGATGCTCGAAATCCAAGTGCTGCGCTTTGCCTCGTATGTCTGTTCGTCGGGGCGTATGTCGGTGAAGTATAGGTAGTTGAGCTGAAGCATTGTCTCCAAGTCTTTCTTGTTCGACGAGCCGCTGAGTGTTTCTTGTGAGTCGCTCAAAGAGAAACCAACGTCGGCAGTCTTACCGGCCATGTATTTAGCAAGTGCAGTGCGGGTGTATGGGCCTACTGCGCTGCATCCAACCACTGCATCCATCATCATCAGCTCAGGACTGAATTCATCCTTATATGCCCAGTTTCCGCCTACGCTTGTAGCCTGCATCGAAATCTCGTCGTTCTTGAAGGTCGTGGGTTTCAATTGAACCTTTGCGCCGTTCGACAGCACCCAAGTGGTGATACCGGTGGCTGCGTCGGTGCTTTCCTTCACTATTTCGCCGGCTACAGGCTCGTTGGCCAGCAGCGGCTCGTTCGACACCTCATCAACGTAGGCCTCAACTTGCTGCGAGAGGATGCCCTTGAAGTTGCTTTCCACTTCCTCTTTCGAAGGATATTTCAGGCCTTCCTTGTTGGGGCCGCTGATAATCATGCTCACATTGTCGTCGCCAATCAGGTTCTTGGCATATGCTGATACTTCTTCCACCGAGATGGTGCCAAGCAGTGCCTCGGCAGTGCGATATTCGATTTCGATACCGGGGATATAGCCGCCGTCGGTGAAGTGGTTGATGTATTCTTGTGCATACGAAACGCTCTTGCGCTTGCTGCGCTCGTTGTACATGTTCTCGTAGCTGGTTTTCACATCGGCTTTGGCACGGTCGAGCTCGCTGGCGGTGAACCCGTGCAGGTTAACGCGGTGAGCTTCGGTGAGCAATGCCTTGAATGTCTCGAGAGTCATGCCTTCCTTGGCCAGTCCAACGAGAGTGTAGGCATCTTTTGTCTTGGCAATGAAAAAGTTGTCGTCGGCAGCCTGGGCATACATAAACGGAGCTTCGGGCTTTTGTGCTATCTCAGTCAGACGAGTGGTTAGCATCGAGCCGGAAAGCTGGGCAATGAGCTGCTGGCGGGCATAGCCAATAGTGTTGCGCTCGTTGGCTGGAACTGCAGGATGCTGGAAAAACACATACACCAAGGTATTAGAAGCCTCGGGATCAGTGTGCAGAGCATAGTCGATGCCTTTGTGGTCAGGTACTGCGAAATACTCGCGCGTGGCAGGATTCTCAGGCATTTTGATGGGCGAGAATAGGTCCTTAACCTTTTGCTCCATCTTTTCAGCATCGAAGTCGCCAATCACGATTATGCCTTGTTGGTCGGGGCGATACCAGCGGCGGTAGTAGTCGCGAAGTTCTTCAGGCTTGAAGTTCATCACCACGTCCATTGTGCCGATAGGCATGCGGTTGGCATATTTGCTGTCGTGGAAGATTATGGGCAGCACGCTCTCGTAGAGGCGTTGGTTGGCATCGCCACGTGTGCGCCACTCTTCGTTAATCACACCGCGTTCGGCATCGATTTCCTTTTCGTCGAGGGTGATGGCACACGACCAGTCGTGCAGCACCAGCAGTGCCGAGTCGAGTACTGCTTCGCGCTCGGTTGGTACGTTCGACAGCCGATAAACTGTACGGTCGAAACTTGTGTAAGCGTTGATGTCGCCTCCGAAGGTAAGACCAACACTCTGGAAATATTCAAGCATCTGCTTCCCCGGGAAGTGCTCAAGCCCGTTGAAAGCCATGTGCTCGAGGAAGTGGGCCAGACCCCGCTGGTTCTCCTCTTCAAGAATCGAGCCCACCTTTTGTGCAATGTGGAATTCTGCACGGTTCTTAGGCTCTTCGTTGTGACGGATGTAGTATGTGAGTCCGTTGGGCAGTACCCCATATTTCACCTGGTTGTCGATTGGAAACTGTTGCTTCAGAACATCGCTCTGGGCTGATGCTCCAACGACGAATATCATCGCCATCAGCAACATTAATGTAATG
>JBJEKE010000075.1:0-4747 GCA_051878475.1 Muribaculaceae bacterium
CTGTCCCTTAGGCACTACCGGATAGTAGAACCCTGTAACGTAGATGCCCTCTTTCTGCATCTCGGCGGCAAAGTCCTGCGACAGCTTTGCGTCGTACAGCATAACGGCACAGATGGCCGACTGTGTGGGTTTAATATCAAATCCGGCAGCAATCATCTTGTCGCGGTAGTAATTAACGTTCTCCACCAGACGGTCGTGCAGTTCATTGCTCTCGCCAAGCATCTTGAACATTTCGATACTTGCGCCCACAATAGAAGGTGCTATTGAGTTGGAGAAGAGATATGGGCGCGAACGCTGGCGCAACATGTCGATAATCTCCTTGCGGCCGGTGGTGAATCCGCCCATGGCACCGCCAAACGATTTGCCGAGTGTGCCGGTGAATATGTCAATCTTGCCGTAGCAGTTGAATTGCTCTGCCACACCATGCCCGGTGGGGCCGACAACGCCTGCCGAATGGCTCTCGTCGACCATAACCAGTGCATTGTATTTCTCGGCAAGTTCAACTATGCGGTCCATAGGAGCCACGTTGCCGTCCATTGAGAATACACCGTCGGTGGCAATGATTCGGAAGCGCTGAGCCTGTGCCTCGATAAGACAACGCTCAAGGTCGGCCATATCGGCATTAGCATAGCGATAGCGTTTTGCCTTGCACAGACGCACACCATCGATAATCGAGGCATGGTTAAGAGCATCGCTTATTATAGCATCCTCCTCGGTAAACAACGGTTCGAACAAGCCACCATTGGCATCGAAGCAAGCAGCATAGAGAATGGTGTCCTCAGTGTGGAAGTATTTGCTGATGGCATCCTCAAGCTGCTTGTGGAAGTCTTGCGTGCCACAGATGAAGCGAACCGACGACATACCGTAGCCGTGGCTGTCCATTGCCCGCTTGGCAGCATCGATAAGGCGCTGATTGTCCGACAATCCCAGATAATTGTTGGCACAGAAGTTAAGGACCTCGCCATTCACGCCGTCGACATTGATGGCGGCACGCTGGGCTGTAGTGATAATACGTTCGTTCTTGTAAAGACCGGCATCCTTTATGCCTTGTAATTCGGTAATGAGATGCGACTTGAAATCAGTGTACATAATTATATCGCAATTTAGAGTTTAAAATATATTCAAAATTAATGAAAACTTTTGTAAATAAGCATTATTTTTGCATGAAATTCGGTCGACCGTGACGCACCGCCAGAATCGGTCAGGTGAATGTGCCTCTGATTGCCCTGTTTTCACATCTTAGAATCGACAACAAAAATTAGTAACAACAAATTGAACATATTTAAACCATAACCCAACAGATATGAAGAATGTTCTGATAATTGGTTCCACCGGTCAGATTGGTTCTGAGCTGACTATGAAGTTGCGTGGAATTTACACCAACGGCAACATTGTGGCAGGTTATATCAAAGGTGCCGAGCCTAAGGGCGTGCTGGCCGAAAGCGGTCCGTCGGCTGAAGTCGACATCACATCGGCCGAACAGATTGCACAGGCTATCGACAAGTATCAGGTGGATACAATCTACAACCTTGCTGCATTGCTTAGCGCTGTGGCCGAGAACAAGCCGCAACTGGCATGGAAAATCGGTGTCGGCGGCCTGTTTAATGTGCTCGAGGTGGCCCGTGAAAAGCATTGTGCAGTGTTCACCCCAAGTTCAATAGGCTCATTTGGACTTAACACCCCAAAGGACCATACTCCTCAGGATACAATTCAGCGCCCAAGCACTATGTATGGCGTAACCAAGGTCTCAGGTGAGTTGCTGTCCGACTATTATGCCCACCGTTTCGGTGTCGATACCCGATCGGTGCGTTTCCCTGGATTGATTTCTTACGTTACTCCTCCCGGTGGCGGAACCACCGACTATGCCGTCGACATTTACTATTCGGCGGTGAAAGGCGAGACCTTCAAATGCCCCATTGCTGCCGGCACATTCATGGATATGATGTATATGCCCGATGCGCTCCGCGCTGCAATCGAAATCATGGAGGCTGATGCCTCTCGGCTGGTTCATCGCAATTCGTTCAATATTGCCTCGATGAGTTTCGACCCCGAAATGATTTATGCCTCAATCAAAAAGTACATTCCCGGCTTCAAGATGCAGTATGAGCACGACCCATTGCGACAGGCTATTGCCGACTCGTGGCCTAACTCGCTCGACGACTCTTGTGCTCGTGCCGAATGGGACTGGAAACCGGAGTTCGACCTCGACACCATGACCCGCGACATGATTGAGAAACTGCGCGTGAAATTCTCAAAACAATAAGCAGTATACATATAAATATAGTAATGGCCGGCAGAATCATTATCCGTCGGCCATTGCTTTATAGTGTCGGAGCCTGTATGAACCATTGAGGCTTGGTGGTTGGAGTACCGTTGCGGTCGACAAAATACGGTCCGTCGGCATCAAACTTCAGGTTCTGTACAAAGAAGTAACGTTGCCCATACGACACAGAGTCGCCATAGTTAAGTCCCACGCAATGGCAATGCATATGCATATACAGGTTGCCCTTGCTGTCAGGGATTATCTCAACGGCATGACCTGTGGTGCAGAGTATGCTGTTAGGACCTTCAGCCACCAGTATCACTTTCTCGTCGCTCCACTTTTGTGCGGTGATGTCCTTGCTACGGCGGAAGCTCACATTATAGTGCCATTGGTCGGTGCGTCCGCCCGAATAGAACAGGTAGTACCATCCGTCGTGGTGATAAAGGATGCTCCCCTCTCGATTCTCTGTGCCGTCGATTCGCCACGGTGTTCCGTCGATGGTAGTTCCATCGGCTTTCAGGCGTGCAATGTATATGCCATCGTTGTTCACGTCGCCAAACGACACATATTGCTGTCCGTCGCTGTCGCAGAAGTACTGGGTGTCGCCCGGTTTGCTGTAGGGGTCGAATTTGCTGTCGAGCAGCGTGTTCTTGAGTCTGAAGTCGCCGTCGATGCTCTCAGCCTGCAGCACCTTTGTGGTGGCGCGGATATATGTGCGTGTATCAATGACGTAAAGAAACATCGTCACCTTGCCATCGATTATGGCAAGCGATGGTGCCCAATAGCCTATGTGCTCTGCATCGATGTGCATCGATTCCACTCCTATTCCAAACGGATCGAGCGGCTGACCGGGGAATACAGTGCGGTAAGCCTCCCAGTTGGCCATGTCGCTACTGCGCAGTATGCGTATAGGGAATCCTGTGGCTGCTGCATAGTAATAATCGCCGATTTTTATCACCGTAGGGTCGGGAAAATCGTAGTTGGTGATGGGATTGAATATCAGGCGTTGCTTATTCTGCTCCACAATGTTGCCGTTGATGCGCTTATACTTTGCTCCTGCGATCTCAAACGAAGCCGAGCTGGTGTTGCGTCGGGCATTCTGTATCTGGCGATCGAGCGGAATGTATATTTCTGTGTTGTCCGAGAGTTCGGAGCTGCACGCACTCAGCGATATGCACAAACTGGCTACAGCTATGAGTGTTCGGTTAATCAGGTTCATAAATCTTAGGGTTTTGGTTCGATATTTGCGAAGATAACGAAAAAAAGACAATAGAGAACCGTTTTCGGTGATTTTAATCAATATTACTGTAAAATGTTGTTTGAAATGTCATTTTTTGTCATCAATAATTACAATGTTTTACCGAACTTTGCACCGAAATATTTAATGCTACGATATATGAGATATTTTGTAATGGCGCTTGCGGCACTCGTGCTTTGCTCTTGTACCAAAGAAACGAAACCTACGGTGATTCACAGTGTAGTTACCACTACCCCCAAACCCGTCAGGGCGCAACGTGTGAAGAATTTCCCGGGCGTGGTACGCGAGAATGCCGAGACCAACCTGTCGTTCAAGACTGCCGGACAGATTGAACACATCTATGTCAAGGAGGGCGACCGCATTAGCAGCGGACAGCTGTTGGCAGTGCTCGACGACAAGGACTACAAACTTGGTGTTGAGGCCACACAAATCCAATTTGACCAAACCAAGGCCGAGGTTGAACGCATGAAAGTGCTGTTTGAGGGGAACAGCCTCTCGGCAAACGATTATGAGAAGGCGCTCAGCGGCCTCAAGCAGCTTGGCGTGCAGCTTCAGGTAAACAAGAACAAACTGTCGTACACCCGGCTATATGCACCCGCCTCAGGAGTGATTAAGAGCGTGAATTTCGAACGGATGGAGATGGTAGATGCCGGCACTCCGGTGTTCGTGATGCTCGATTTGCATTCGCTTGAGGTTGAGGTAAACCTCCCGGCTGATGTTTACGCCCAGCGCAACAGCTTCATCGATGCCTATTGCACTGCCGACAGCGAGAAGTTCCCTCTGCAGCTTCGAAGCATTGTTCCTAAAGCCGACAGCAACCAGCTCTTCACCGCTAAGTTTGCCCTGAAAGGAAATGTAAGCGCTGGAAAGAGTGTCGATGTGGTGCTCACCATTGGCGTGCCATCTGCCTACGCCGATTCATCGGCTGTGTGCACCGTACCGCAGCATTCGGTGTTTGAGGAGGACGGCAAACAATATGTGTGGCAAGTGACGGCCGACAGCACTGTGGTGAAACGACTGATTGAGGTGCTCGGAACCGACGACCATGGAAACATTGTGGTGAAAGCCGGTCTCGACGGTTCGGAGACCATTGTACGTGCCGGTGTTGGCGTATTAAAAGACAGTGAGAAAGTTAAGATTGTGGGCAAAGCCTCGGATACTAACGTAGGAGGATTAATCTGATGAAAACCGAAGGCTTGACGCGATTCTTCATAAATCAGCCACTG
>JBJEKE010000076.1:0-4720 GCA_051878475.1 Muribaculaceae bacterium
TTGCCAATACATCGGAGAGTGTCTTGGTGGAGTTGCGCATTTTGTCAGTGCTGATAGCCACCACATTATAGGCTGTCTTTTTCACCCTCTCAACAGCATTAGCCGTAACCACCACCTCTTCGAGTGTCAGTTCGGGCTCTTCTTTGGCGTCATTAGTATTGTCGTTTTGGGCATGCACCGGTGCACTTAGCAATGCAAGGCATATCGCCAATCCGAATCGTTGTTTCTTATTCATTTTAGCAATCTATACAAAAAGCAGTGTCAACTCATATAAAGCCTACTGGACTTACGTGAATTGACACTGCTCGTTACTTTTATCTCCGCAAAATTACCGGAATACATCATCCCTGGCAATACCTAAAAATAATGATTTTAGGCATCCACATCATACAATGGAAGTATATATTAAAAAAAAAGCTCCTCACGGAGCCTTAGGAAAAAATAGTATGAATAAAATTTGGTATTAGGGTTAACTTATATCTTCCAGTTTCATTGTCACATAGAAGAATCTATATAATGATGAAATTGAATTCTTACAAAATAACCGCTCAAACTCCTTTGTGCGGCTGCCATGTGTGCTAAAGAAAAAAAAGATGACCACAACAGCTATCTAAACCCGTGTGTGCCATCAATTCAATTCAGTAATCCTTCTTAGGATATGCAACATAGCATTTTCTCATCGCCGTCTTCGAAATCGAAGGGTTTGGATGATAGGCATGCGGCGGAAGTTCGCGACGCACTGCCGAAGTGAAGTGTTCTAAATTCTTAATCATAAATCTAAATTTTCGCCGGCACATCGCCGGAATTAAACCTAAACAATCTGAAAATCTCAGCAGGCATCTCTATGCCCATAGTATCGCGACGACCACCTCTTTATCGCCCCTTTACGTTGCAAAGTTACACACTTGTATGAAAATTGCAAATATTATTGCACAAAAAACTATACATTTTTTCGTATTATTTCGTTTTATACACCAAAAAACAGTACTAATCGATATAATTCAGCATTTTTGCACAACATCTGAGCAATTAAAGCAAACATCAACATTTTCACTGATTATTCAGATTATTCAATGCTGGAGTTTATCTGCTCAATATAGTCGAGTATCTCATTGCGGCCGCGCTTGTCGATGGCCGAAGTTTCGAAAATCGGCGGCAGCTCTTCCCATGAGTTAAGCAGCTCGGCCTTGTAGGCTTCCACGTTGGCACGTCCGGCATTCACTCCAAGCTTGTCGAGTTTGGTGAACACTATGCTGAAGGGCACTCCGTTCTCGCCAAGCCACTGCATGAACTCAATGTCGATTTTCTGCGGCTTGTGGCGCGAATCGACCAGAACAAACAGATTGGTCATCTGCCGACGCTGAAGCACATACGACTCAATCATCTTGCGAAGCTCCTCGCGGCTATCCTTACCACGCTGGGCATAGCCGTAACCGGGAAGGTCGACGATATACCATTGCTTGTTGATTATGAAATGATTGATGAGCATCGTCTTGCCCGGTGTCGACGAGGTCTTTGCCAACGAGCCATTGCCAGTGAGCATATTGATGAGCGACGATTTGCCCACATTCGAACGCCCTATAAAAGCATATTCAGGTTTGTCCCCCATGGGGCACTTACGAACGTCGCTATTGCTAATCTCGAATTCTGCACTTCTGATTATCATCGGCTCTACAGTTATTGTTTTTATGCTGCAAAGGTAAGCGATAAAAAGCAAATAAGCAAAATAGCAAAAAGCCCTTCGAACTCTACTATTCCCGATAATATGCAACATTCTTGGAAAAGAATTCGTATATTTGTGAAGTTATATCAACTTTAAAACTGAAGACATGAAAATTACAGTTATAGGGAGCACTAATATCGACATGTGCTCGCATCTTTACCGCCTGCCCGGCGCTGGCGAGACTGTTGGCGGAGGCAAATTTATGCAGGCCAACGGCGGTAAGGGAGCCAATCAGGCCGTGGCTGCTGCTCGGCTGGGCGGAAAAGTGAATTTCATTACAGCCCTTGGCGACGACAATTTTGCTTCGCAGCTCAAGCAGGAATTTATCAACGAGGGAATCGACACTTCCGGAATTATAACCATGGCCGGCGAACACACCGGAATAGCTTTGATAATGATTGACAGCAATGGCGAAAACTGCATTGCAGTTAACTCCGGTGCAAACGCACTGCTCACACCCGGGCATATCGACACCCTGAGCCACATAATCGAGCAATCGGGCATAATTGTAATGCAAGCCGAGATTCCTTACGAAACGGTGAAGCATTGCGCCCAGATTGCCAAGCGTGCATCGGTAGCTGTGCTGTACAATCCTGCTCCGGTATGCGAGGTCGACGACGAGATGATGAAGATGACCGACATTCTGGTGGTTAATGAGCACGAGGGCGCACAATTGTCTGGCCTCAATAGCAGCGCCGAAGAGATTGCCCGTGCACTGCATCACCGTGGCGCCCGCAATGTGGTGGTTACCCTCGGAAAGAATGGTTCGCTCACATTCGACGGCAAACATACCACAATGGTGCCTTCTTACAAAGTGGAAGCTGTCGATGCCGTTGGTGCCGGCGACACTTTCTGCGGCGCACTGGCTGTGGCATTTGCCGAACGCCAGAGAATCGACGCCGACGCTCTACGGTTTGCCACCGCTGCCGCTGCTCTTTCGGTAACGAAGGCCGGAGCACAAACATCAATTCCCGACCGCGCCACAACCGAGGCTTTTATCGACGCCCGAAAATAATTTTTTCACAAACCTAATACCAACATTATGTACATTATCGACAGTTACGGCATTGCCGTGCTTTTCTGCCTCGTTACAATGATTTGCTGGGGCAGCTGGGGCAATACCCAGAAACTTGCCGCCAAGAATTGGCGCTACGAACTTTTCTATTGGGACTATGCCATCGGCATCCTGCTGTTTGCCATCCTTCTCTGCTTGACCCTCGGAAGCATCGGCAGTGGCGGCCGCAGCTTTATCGACGATATCGTGCAGGTTGAGCCCGGTCATGTGGCCAGCGCACTCATCGGCGGCGTTATTTTCAATGCGTCAAACATCCTGCTGGCAGCGGCAGTATCGATTGCCGGCATGTCGGTAGCATTCCCGCTGGGTGTAGGCCTTGCGCTGGTGCTTGGCGTGATTATCAACTACATTGGTGCACCAAAAGGCGATGCCGTGATGCTATTTGCCGGAGTGGCTCTCGTTGCTGTGGCTATTATCTGCAATGGCCTGGCAGCACGCGGACGCGACACTGAAGGCTCGTCGAACACCCGAAAGGGCATCATTCTGGCTGCTGTGGCCGGCATTCTGATGTCGTGCTTCTACCGCTTCGTGGCTTCAGCCATGGACCTCGACAACTTTGAGCAGCCCACTCCAGGCATGGCCACCCCTTACACTGCATTCTTCATATTCTCGTGCGGCATCCTACTCAGTAACTTTGTGTTCAACACTCTGGCAATGCGCAAGCCGTTTGTAGGCGAGCCGGTAAGCTACTCCGACTATTTCCGCGGTTCACTTGGCACCCATATGGTGGGCGTGCTCGGCGGATGCATCTGGGGCCTCGGCACTGCATTGAGCTATATAGCTGCCGGAAAGGCCGGCGCTGCCATTTCGTATGCTCTCGGTCAAGGCGCTCCGATGATTGCCGCTCTGTGGGGTGTATTTATTTGGAAAGAATTCAAGGGATGCAACTCTGCCACCAAGCGGATGCTTACCTTGATGTTCGTGCTCTTTATAATCGGTCTGTCACTGGTAACCGTTGCCGGTAACTGCTGATAGCCATTAGTTCTGCACAATGAGGCTGTGTCAAAACAGACTGCACCCCAAAAGTTTTTTGTCTAACTTTTGGGGTGCAGTTCAATTATGACAAGCTCCATACCGATTCACCTGCGTTATTGTCGTAACAGCACTTTTTTGCCGTTGACAATGTAGATTCCGGAGGGCAGGCTGTTTTGTGGTGTTTGCATTTTGATGCCTTGCAGGTTGTAAATCACCGGCGGAGTAAGGCTCTCATCGGCATTGATATCAGACACTGAAGCATCAATCTTGGTAAAGTAACCTGTGTCGGGATTTGCCATTTTCACGTCGGTCTTATTCGCATCGTATGCCACTGCACCTTGCAACATTAAACAGCCATTAAACATATCATTCGATCTGCCGCAACTCCAGGTGTCATTGCAATAGATGGTAGTCAATTTATTACTGCCACAGAACATATAATCCATATTTGTTACGTTTGAGGTGTCGAATTTGGTGAGGTCAAGCGACGTCAGAGATATGCAATAGTAGAACATCTTTGACATATCAGTTACTTTTGAGGTGTCAAAGCTGCTGAGGTCAAGCGACGTCAAGGCATGGCACCACCAGAACAGCTCTGACATATCGGTGACGGCAGAGGTGTTGAGGTACTCCAAGCCTTCAATTGTCGCAAGAACTTTGTTTTCTCTGAACCATTTATTTATTGTGGTGGGAGTATAGTCCTTGAATGACGCATCAAACACATATTTGGTGTCCTTTTCCTCACTATTACACCAATTAGGCACAATGTCATCATCGTCAGGAACAGCGTAGATTGTGCCTGAACGCTGCTCTCGTTGGTCATCGTAGTAGAAGGTCAGCGTCCCCTCATTTGATACAGCGTAGGGAGCGACTGTCGTTATAATGGGCGTTGTTTCACCGGTAAAGTAACCTGTGTCGGGATTTGCCATTTTCACGTCGGTCTTATT
>JBJEKE010000077.1:0-4706 GCA_051878475.1 Muribaculaceae bacterium
CTCTTCTAAAAGACGTAAATTACCAAAAATATGATTACACATCATTAACCAATCCGTCGACCGGGAAATATAAATATTTCAAGATGGAAATCTCTGCGATACAAAGTGGAGATGTCATGCAGATGAGCGAACTCATCTTTACGTACTCCAAATGTAATCATAATTGGGTAAAGACCGACGACGTTGTTCCCCCCACCTGTTCCGATGGTGGCTACGATGTGTATGAATGTTCTGAGTGTGGTTCGATAAAATTTTTTGCAAATGACACTAAACCTGTGGATCATGATTGGGACGAAACTGATAAATGCACTTTCTGTGGAGTGGGAAATATAAGCAAACCGCAAAGTGGCGATGGCTCGGAGAGTAATCCGTATGAAATCACCACTGCAGCCGAACTTTTTTGGTATGCAGCCCTTGTGAATGGCGATACAAGTGTTGAAGACGTAACGGAAGCCAACCCATCGGCCTGCGCCAAGCTTACGAAGGACATTGTGGTGAATAAAGATGTTCTGAACGAAAACGGCGAATTGAACAGCGGCACTTTCAGAGACTGGACTCCTATTCGTAACAATTATTCCGGAGCGTTCGATGGTTGCAACCACACCATAAGCGGATTGTATTATGACAGAGAATCAGAAGAATATATCGGTTTATTCGCAGTTATTTATGGCACAGTAAAGAATGTAGGCGTTGTTGATTCGTATTTTAAAGGATATTGTGTTGTAGGCGGCGTTTGTGGTGAACTTTGCGGCTCTATGGATAACTGCTATAGTACAAGCACCGTCATCGGAGATGCATATGTAGGTGGCATATGTGGAAAATGCCATAGAAGCATGACGAACTGTTATAATTCTGGATTAGTCGACGGCAGTACTTGTGTAGGTGGTGTTTGCGGATTAAATGACAGTGGCACCATTGCTAAGTGCTACAATACAGGCTCAGTCCTTGGCCATAACGGCGAGGTCCAAAGCACTTACTATGTCGGCGGAGTGTGTGGAGAAAATGACAGTGGCACTATCGTAGATTGTTATAATACAGGCAAAGTCAGCTCCAGTAGCGAAGTCGGAGGAGTGTGCGGATATAATTTTGGTATATTGATGATTAAGGGCAACGTGGCAACCATCACTGACTGCTACAGCACAGGCACCGTAAGCGGAGAGAGCAATGTCGGTGGTGTGTGTGGAGAGAATTTTCAAGCAAGTAACGCTACCGCAGACATCGAGAATTGCTATTACGACAGCGAGAAATATACAGGTGAGGCTGTCGGCAGCAATAGTGATGGCACTGTTATAAATGTCGAGAAGAAGGCTACGGCGCAATTCAATAGTGGCGAAGTGGCATGGCTGCTTAACGACGGAGTTACCGATGGCACACAGGCGTGGTATCAAGCACTGAGCGATGATAACGGCGATGCTGCGCCTGTGCTGACAGCGACAGGCTCTAACACTGTATATCAGATAAAACTGCTGTCTTGCAATGGTGTGACAGAGCGGGGGGTGGCATACTCTAATTCCAATGAGGATGTTTTGGATGAACATATTGAGAGTGGGGCTATCTCATACGATCCCAACAAGAAAATCTATTATAAAGGATGTCAGGAAGAGGGGTGCGACTATGCATTTGACTATTATGCCGATGCAGCCGGCGATATCGAAGCTGTGCCCAATGATGATGCCACAGCCTTCACCGTGGCCGCTATTGAACTGGTTGATGCCACCTCCTACGACAGCCAGGCTGAGTTCACAGTCACCTCATTGTCTTACAAGCGCACCTTCAGCGACGGATATTGGCAGGCAGTGTATGTGCCGTTCGATATTAACCTCAGTGAGTTGCCTGATAATCTGGAAATTGCGTTGTTCGACAACTTCCATGAGTATGAGCAGACCAACGGAACAAACAACGTGGTGCTGGAGGTGCTGAGCGTGGTAGGCGGCAAAATTCCAGCTCTTACGCCATGCCTGATACGTATGAAGACGGCTCCGGAATCGGCCGAAGAAATGGTAATCACTCTTGCCGACGTGCCATTCCGGGCTGCAGCCGACAATTATATCGACTGCTCAAGCGTTATGCGTTATTATAAATTCAACGGCATACTTGAAGAAAAGAGCGGGCTTAGCACCGATACCGACTTTGTCCTCAGCCTCGGAGAATTGGTTAAGGCCGATGAGAGCACTGTCGTTGAGCCTCAGCGCTGGTATCTGACAGCCACCGACCGCAAAAACATTGGTTTAGCCATTGCCTTGCCGGGTCGTATATCAATCGATGTGGTGGGCAGCGTGTCGGGTATCGACGGCATTCGTGTCGACACCGAGAATGTCGCCCCTGTGCGCGAAGGAATCTACGACCTGATGGGCCGCCGGCTGAGCAAAGAGCCTGAACGCGGCTTTTATATCAAAAACGGTGCGAAAATCCTTAAATAACAAAAATTCATCGAAAAAAACAGATTTATTATGAACGGGATAACAATACAATTCAGATGGCTGCTCACTGCGCTGATACTTGCGGCGGCTATGGCCTTCCCAGCTAAGGCATGGGCAGTAGAAAACCATATAAGCACTGCCAGCGAAACGCATAATGCCAGCAAACCGCAAAGCGGTGACGGCTCGGAGAGTAATCCGTATGAAATCACCACCGCTGCCGAACTTTATTGGTTCGCGGCCCTTGTTAATGGCGACACAAGTGTAGCGGGAGTGACGGCAGCGAACACGTCGGCTTGCGCCAAGCTTACTAAGGACATAGTGGTGAATGAAGACGGTGACACTTCCTTTAGCTGGACACCGATTAACAATTACAATGGAACATTCGACGGCGGCAGCCACACCATAAGCGGCTTGAATTGCGTGGATGAATCAGGCAATGCCGGATTATTCGGCACTATATGTGCCGCTACAATAAAGAATGTAGGCATTATTAATTCATATTTTAAAGGAGGAGTTTCTAACGCCAGTGTGTGTGCTGAGAATTCCATGGGCATAATCATATCGTGTTATAATACAGGTACCGTCGGCGGGGGTAGCAATGTCGGTGGTATTTGCGGAATTAATCATGACTCTGGCAGAATCGTATCATGTTATAATACAGGCACCGTCACAGGTGGTAGCTATGTCGGTGGCATTTGCGGAATGAATTATGGTGGATCCCACATCCAGAGCTGCTATAATACAGGCAGCGTTATCGGGTCTGGCAGTGTCGGTGGCATTTGCGGAGATAATAATAAGGGAAGCACGTTAACTTCCAAACCATGGGCACCAATCTATGACTGCTATTTCGATTATAATAAATCGGCAATTTTTGCTGTCGGCCTCTGTCATAATAATACTGAAGGCTTGATTACAAATGTCGAGGGAAAGTCCACGGAACAGTTCAAGAGCGGCGAAGTGGCATGGCTGCTCAATAGCGGAACTACTGACGGCTCACAGACGTGGTATCAGACTCTTAGCGATGATAACGGCGATGCTGCGCCTGTGCTAACAGCGACAGGCTCTAACACTGTATATCAGATAAAACTGCTGTCTTGCAATGGTGTGACAGAGCGGGGGGTGGCATACTCTAATTCCAATGAGGATGTTTTGGATGAACATATTGAGAGTGGGGCTATCTCATACGATCCCAACAAGAAAATCTATTATAAAGGATGTCAGGAAGAGGGGTGCGACTATGCATTTGACTATTATGCCGATGCAGCCGGCGATACCGAAGCCGTGCCCAATGATGATGCCACAGCCTTCACCGTGGCCGCTATTGAACTGAATGATACCACGGCCTACGGCAACCTTTCTGAGTTCACAGTCACCACATTGTCTTACAAGCGCACCTTCAGCGACGGATATTGGCAGGCGGTGTATGTGCCGTTCGATATTAACTGCAGTGAGCTTCCCGACAACCTGGAATTGGTTGTTATCAACAACTTCCATGAGTATGAGCAGGCCGACGGTTCTTGTAATGTGGTATTGGAGGTGGTGCACGCCACAGCCGGTACAATTCCCGCCCTCACACCATGCCTGATACGTATGAAGACGGCTCCGGAATCGGCAAAAGAAACGGAAATCACTTTTACCGACGTGCCATTCCGCGCTGCAGCCGACAATTATATCGACTGCTTCAGCAGGACGCGATACTATAGGTTCAACGGCTCATTTGAGGAGAAGAGCGGGTTTAGCGCCGATACCGACTTCGTTCTCAGCCTCGGAGAGATGGCAAAGGCCGATGAAGGGTCTGTCGTTGAGCCTCAGCGCTGGTATCTGACAGCCACCGACCGCAACGGCAGCACCACTGCAGTTGCCAAGCTTAACCGTATCACCATCAATGTGATAGGCGAGGGCAGCGTGTCGGGCATCGACGGCATTCGTGTCGACACCGAGAATGTTGCCCCTATGCGCGAAGGTATCTACGACCTGATGGGCCGCCGGCTGAGCAAAGAGCCTGAACGCGGCTTCTATATCAAAAACGGTGCGAAAATGCTGAAGTAGCAAAAATATCGGGTTTGAGTCCCGTCTATATCTCAAGAGCGAGCAAGTCAATCGATTTGCTCGCTTTTTGCATTGCATTATCCGGCAATCGTCGGAAATATTTGTTTTTTTTGAAAAAATCGGGTAATAAAGGTTAGTTTTGACAGTGTTTTGGCTGTATTATATGCAAACGACGAGAAAATGATGGAGAAATCGCGAATTGAGATGCTGTTCAATCGGTACTACGCACGGATGTAT
>JBJEKE010000078.1:0-4618 GCA_051878475.1 Muribaculaceae bacterium
AATAAAGCATGGTTGACATATGTCCAGGATCGAGG
The DNA here is from genome assembly GCA_051878475.1 of Muribaculaceae bacterium. Taxonomy (GTDB): domain Bacteria; phylum Bacteroidota; class Bacteroidia; order Bacteroidales; family Muribaculaceae; genus SFRY01. The sequence continues at coordinate 36 of JBJEKE010000078.1, forward strand.
AAGAAGCGGTCACGCGCAATCCACATCGGGTCGGACGGGTCATAAACAAGATATTTTGCATAGAGAGCGTTGGTAAAATCGGCTCCGCCCATCGAGCCACCGGGATGCCCCGACTTAGCAATTTCAACCATCGAAGCCGACAGGATGCGAATGTTGTCGGCTGCCTTATTCAATAAAGAAGAATCCATAAATAATATGTTTTTTATGATTTACCACAATATACTATAAGCAGATGACAGCCAATGGCAACCACTGCCGGCAATTATAATACAAAGATACAGCAAGCTTATTCAATAACAAAACAATGCGGCAAACTAATGGATGCCGTAACAAAAAAAGGGCAGCCATCAAATTGATGGCCACCCCCACAATCTAATTATGAAAACAAACTTGATTATTCTTCAACTTTCTTCACCTTCGAGCCAATGAGAGCATAGAAGAGGATATAAGCGGCACATGCCAATGGTACGATGTAGCTGTAGAGGCCAATGATGTCGTAGAGATAAGCCTGAACGGCAACCATGATGGCGCAACCGAATACCATTGTCATGAAGATACCTGAAGCGGCAGCAGTGTATTTGCCGAGACCTTCAACAGCCATATTGAAGATACCTCCCCACATCACAGAAGTGCAAAGGCCAACGAGGATGAATGCAGCAACACCGGCTGGCACTTCAACCCAAATCAGTTCAAGCGAAGCCCAGTTGATACCGGGAACGCTCATCTTGATGGATTCAGGCAAGAACATACCCAAAGCAATGAGAACGATAGCAGCAACGGCAACGGCACTAACCATTACGCGGCTCGAGATTTTACCACCGATGGCACCACCAATAGAACGGCCGATGAACATCATGAACCAGTAAACCGAGGCAATAAGAGCAGCAACACCTGCAGTTACGCCAACAGCATCGCTCTGAAGATAAGAAATCATATAGGTAGGAGTACCAACCTCAACGCTCATGTAAAGGAAGATTGCCAAGGCGCCGAGAGCGAAATGGCGATGCTTAAGAGCGCCGGTAATAAGGCTTGTCTCAACAGGAGCTTGCTCGGGCTCGTTGATTTTGGTGAACAAAAGGACGATGAAGGCAACAACGAAGATGCCACCGGCGATAAACAGGGCCGGAGTTGCATCGGAGATGCCGGTGTCCTTTGTAACTTCGCCAATCAATGCACCCATTGTGATGTAAACAGCAACAGCAGCGGCCGAGTTGAATGCGCCACCAATCTGGATGAGCTGGTTACCTGTCTTGCCACCGCCACCGAGGACATTGAGAAGAGGATTAACAACAGTGTTAAGCATACACATGCACAGACCGCTGATGAATGCGCCCAACAGATAAACTGCATAGCTGCCGGCCAGACCGCTCAGGTATTCCAATGCAATACCTACAATACCTACAACGAGAGCCATCAAGGCAGTCTTCTTGTAGCCGAACTTGGCGATGAGCATACCTGCCGGAATACCCATAACCAGATAAGCGATAAAGTTAGCATAATTACCAATTTGGCCCATTAATTCAGTGGTACCGAACTGATTCTTAACGATTGTTGCCATCGGTGAGCAAAGGTTGGTCACGAAAGCAATCATAGCGAAAAGCGCAATCATCATAATGATTGCAGCCCATTGTTTGGTTTGATTACTCATAATAGTTAATTAAGATTTTGGTAATAGAGTTATTATTTTATTGATTTGATATTAGCTTTATTAATGCAAATATATGCTATTTCTGCGAAAATGGCACTAAAACGAGCCAAAAAGTGGAGTAAAAAGTCGACGTTAATGAAACTTTTGGATGCATGAGCCATAATATTAACAAAAAAGTGCTGCCGAGGCCATTGACGGAGGGCAGCACGTATAAAAAAATGGGAATAGCCGTCAATATTGGCGCGGGCCAAATATATACGAGCCAATTCGCACCATGTTAGAGCCTTCGGCTATTGCAATGGGATAATCGTCGGTCATGCCCATGCTCACCACATTGAAATAATCAGCATCGGCGAAAAAGCGTTGCTTCAAGGTATCGAATATGCTGCGGATCTCGGCAAATTCGCGATGAATCTGCACTTCGTCGTCGGTATTTGTAGCCATGCCCATGACACCGCAAATCCGCACAGAGGTGAGTTCAGCAAAGCTAACCGAGCCGAATAAGGAAACACAGTCGTTAACATCGAAACCGAATTTAGTGGATTCCTGCGCCACATGGAGCTGGAGCAGGACATCTACAGTCTTTCCAATGCGTTCAGCTTCACGATTGATGCAACGGAGCAACTCGAGCGAATCGACGCTGTGAATGAGCGACACCAACGGCAACAGAGCCCTAACCTTGTTTGATTGGAGATGCCCAATGAAATGCCAACGTATGTCGGCAGGCATAGATGGCACCTTGGCTTTGAGTTCCTGCACACGACTTTCGCCGAAATCGCGCAAACCGCAGTCGTAGGCTTGCATGAGCGCATCAACAGGATGGAATTTCGACACTGCCACCAACGTAACGTCGGACGGCAATGTCGATTTCAAGTGGGCAATATTATCTGCAATACTTGACATTGGCTTACGCTCCTTCCAGCTCGGCTTTCTGAGCAGCTTTTTCCTTGGCTTCCAACTCTTTCTTGGCAGCTTCGCGGTCGGCACGTGTGTGAGCCAAATCGGCCTTGAACACATCCATAAGTGGAGTTTCAACAATCGAGGCAATCTCGAAATCGGCCAAGGTGTCCTTCATACCAGCCATAAAGTTGTCGAGGGCAGCCTTAAAACTGCCAGCCTGCACCAATATATAAGATGCTTTCTTCTTTTCCACGCCACTACGTTCGTCGATAGTTATGAACATAGTTTTGACCTTATACCAGCGATCGCCGGTCTCGTCCCAGAAAATCTCACCGATATTGGTACGCTTAACAGCCGATACAGTGAATTCACCCGAGATGAAAGGAGTCATGGCCTCAGTGATTCGGGCCTCAGCTTCGGTGAACGACAATGCATCGACAAGATAAGGCTCGTTAACAGTTTTGGGAACACCGGTTTCCATCATCTTATCGAATTTTACTTTACATTCAAACCAATTTGCCATAATTTCTATCTTTTTATTTTGTTTTTATCAAAGTCGGCACAAATTTACAGATTTATTTTATTCGGAACACAATGGACAGCAAATCTGTTAATAATTTTTAGATGGTTGGCTATATGGTAGATTATACCTATCTTTGAAGAACTATACAGAACACAAAATAAACTATTCATGAAACTGATAACTCCCATCAGCATCGTTGCGATGCTTTTATGCATGGCAATCGGCATTGAGATTGCCGCAGCCGAGGCAAACTTCGACATTATCCCACGTCCGCAGAAAGTAGAGGCGAAAGAAGGCAAGGCATTCAGCATTACACCATCCACCCGGATTGTTTATGACAGCGAGAACCGGCGCAACGCACAATTCCTTCAACAGTACATCAAGGAAATCACAGGTATGGAACTTTCGATTTCCAGACAGTACAAAACGAAGAATGCCATAATGCTCAGCAGTAAAACCAGCTATGGTAATGGCGAAGGCTACACCATTAACGTAAGCCATAAATGCATAGCCATTGTGGGTAACAGCACAGCAGGCACATTTTACGGTATCCAGACACTTCGGAAAGCGCTTCCAATAGGTAGTGCCGATAAGGTCGAAGTACCGGCAACTGTGATTACCGACTATCCTCGCTTTGGATACCGCGGCACCGAGCTCGACGTGTCGCGTCACTTCTTCACTACCGACTCGATAAAGCGTTTTCTCGACATCCTCGCGCTTCACAATGTGAACAGGTTCCATTGGCATCTTACCGACGACCAGGGGTGGCGTGTTGAGATAAAATCGCGTCCACAACTCACGCGAATAGGCTCGTACCGCAACCAAACCACAGGCGACGGCAAATCGCACTTCGGATTCTACACCCAGGAACAGATTCGCGACATCGTGGCATATGCTGCTGAACGCCACATTACAATCATACCCGAAGTAGATGTCCCGGGACACACATATGCAGCACTTGCTTCGTATCCCGAGCTGGGATGCACCGGCGGCCCATACAAAGTGCTTGAGCAATGGGGCGGCGGCAACGGAGATGTGCTGTGCGCAGGAAATGATGCCACCATAAAGTTCCTGGAAGATGTGTTCAACGAAATTGCCGACCTCTTTCCATCGGAATATATCCACATAGGCGGCGACGAATGCCCTAAAGACCATTGGCACGAATGTCCGAAATGTCAGGCAAAAATTAAAGAACTTGGCATAGTGGCCGACGAAAAGCACAGCGCCGAGCAGAAGTTGCAGAGCTACATAATGGTAAGCGTGGAGAACATACTTGCCCGCCGCGGCCGCAAGGTAATAGGATGGGACGAAATTCTCGAAGGTGGACTTGGTGCAACGGCAACCGTTCACTCGTGGCGTGGAATGGAAGGTGCCATCGAGGCAGTGAAACAGGACCACGATGCAGTGCTCTCCCCTACTTCACATTGCTATTTCGACTATAACCCCGATGTGGTGACACCAATCAACAAGGTATATTGGTTCAGTCCCATACCGGAATCGTTCTCGAAAACC
>JBJEKE010000079.1:0-4610 GCA_051878475.1 Muribaculaceae bacterium
GTAGCGGATTCAATCATTTGTACAAGTATGCTAACAGCGGTAGCCTTATAGGTCAGATTACCAAGGGTGACTGGCAGGTGACACAGTACTATGGTCACGATGCAATTACCAATACATATTATTTCCAGACTACACAGGACGGCCCACTTAATCGCACAGTCTCGAGCCTGAATGCAAAAGGTATAATGACAAAGCTGTCGAAGGAAACTGGTTGGAACCAGGCAACATTTAATACCGATTTCACATATTATTTGCTCGACCACAGTGAACTGAACAAACCTAATCAGTACACATTCTATAACGCAAAGGGAATTAAGTTGCGCACCATTATTGACAACAAAGAGTATGCCGACAAGTATTGTTCACCGGAAGTGCCAAAGCGTGAATTCTTTACATGCACAAGCGACGGAAATCAGCTTAACGGCTATATGATTAAGCCTGTGGATTTCAATTCATCGAAGAAATATCCTGTGATACTTTCTCAATATAGTGGCCCGAGTTCGCAAATGGTGAAAAACCAGTGGAAACTCGATTGGGAGCAGTATGCAGCCATGAACGGTTACATTGTGGTATGTGTTGATGGCCGAGGCACAGGATTCCGAGGAAAAGCATGGGAATCGGTGGTGTATATGCAACTTGGCAAATATGAGAGCATCGACCAGATTGCAGTGGCAAAGTATATGGCATCGCAGAGTTATGTCGATTCGTCAAAGATTGGCATTTATGGATGGAGCTATGGTGGCTATGAAACATTGATGGCAATGTCGCAGAAGAATTCCCCATTTGCCGCGGGTGTTGCTGTTGCCCCTGTCACCGATTGGCGTTTCTACGATACAATATACACCGAGCGATTTATGCGTACTCCCCAACAGAATGAGGACGGATACAATGGCAGTTCGGCAATCAATGCTATCCCGAATCTTAAGGGTAGGCTGCTTATAATGGCAGGTACCGCCGACGATAATGTTCATATTTCCAACACTTATCAGTATTGCTCTGTACTTACAGCACAGCATAAGATTTGCGATATGATGGTGTATCCTAATATGAATCATTCTATCAACGGATGCGATGTCCGAAGCATTCTGTATAAGCGTATTCTTGACCATTTCGATACCTATCTCAAACGTTGACAGATGGGCGATAATCAAAAATTATATGTAATACTCGGACCCACAGCCTCCGGTAAAACGTCGAGGGCTGTGGGTCTTGCAAATTATCTCCACGGCGAAATCATTAGCGCAGATTCCCGTCAGATATATCGTGGAATGGATATTGGTACCGGTAAGGACCTTGAAGAGTATGGCGATGTGAGATATCACCTTATAGATATCTGCGATGCCGGTTATAAATATAATCTATATGAATATCTACGCGACTATCAAGTGGCGGAAGCCGACATTAGAGCAAGAGGAAAAGCTGTGGTGCTGTGTGGAGGAACAGGATTGTATATCGAATCGGTATTGAAAGGAATCAGATTGCCGGAGGTCCCGGAGAATCCAAGTCTCAGAGAGGAACTTAAGGAGAAGAATCTTGCAGAGCTAACGGAGATTCTGGCTACGTATAAGACTTTGCATAACATTACTGACGTCGATACTGCCAAGCGTGCAATCAGAGCGATAGAGATTCAGCAGTATTACAAGGATAACCCGGAGAAATCTGTAGCCGTGAGTCCGAATCCGATAAGCAATGCTGTAGTGATAGGAATAGATATCCCACGGGAAAAACGGCGTGAACGAATAACAGCAAGGCTTCATAAGCGCCTTGAAGATGGTATGGTAGATGAAATCAAGCATTTGATTGATGTCGGTGTGCCGGCTGACGACCTTATATATTACGGGTTGGAATACCGATACATCACTGAATATGTGATTGGGCGGATTTCATATTCTGATATGGTGTCGCACCTTGAAATAGCCATTCATCAGTTTGCCAAGCGCCAGATGACCTGGTTCCGCGGCATGGAACGCCGTGGATTCAAGATAAATTGGATTCCATACGACATCAGCGACTGCGAATTCATTGAGCAAGTGATGGCAATTCAATAGTTTACACGTTCACGACGTGCGGCATCAAGCCTTAACAGGATAAACAGCAGAATGGTGAATCCCAGAATTGCTGAACCTCCATAGCTGAAGAACGGCAACGGGATGCCAATTACCGGACACAGCCCAATAACCATTCCTATGTTGATGCATATGTGAAAAATCAGATACGATGCCACGCAGTACGCATAAACTCTTGCAAATGTGGTGGGTTGTCGTTCTGCAATGAAGATAATTCTCAATATCAGTGCCAAAAACAGTATCAGCGTTAGTGCACTGCCCCAGAATCCTTCTTCTTCGCCTATAGTGCAGAAAATGAAGTCGGTGTGTTGTTCTGGAACGTATTTGAGCTTTGTCTGAGTCCCATTAAGGAATCCCTTACCCCAAAAACCTCCAGAACCGATTGCTATCTTCGATTGGTTGACATTATATCCTGCACCACGTAAGTCTTGCTCGATTCCGAGAGCCACTTTTATTCGCATTTGCTGGTGTGGTTCGAGTACGTTGCCGAAAACATAATTTACCGAAAACATAAAAGCTACCGACATGGCAGCAACAGCGATGGTGACAGCCACTTTTCTGATGTTTTCGCTGAAAATGAAGATAATTACATATACAACAGCAATGCCAAGTACCGAAAGGAAAAACACATATCCATTAATGCTGATGTCGAAAGCTGACAATGCCACGGCAATCAATCCAGATGCAATGAAGCCGAGCATTACATTACGACCAAGGACGAATGATTTGCAATAACCGAACAGCATTGCCGTGAACACCACCATGACCATTATGAACACCGAGAACTGTCCGCTGGGGATTCCCATAATCATGGTTTCTGTGAATTTTACACCAACCACGAAGTATACGATGGCTAAAAGGCCCGAGAAGAGTACTATTCCACTCATCCCTTCGCGATACAGCACAAATATCAGTGATACATATACCAGTGCCGAGCCTGTCTCGCGCTGTGCAAGAATCAAGGCTATGGGGATGAATATTATGATGAACGATTTCAGATAGTTGTGCCAGCTGCGATTGAGAACGAAGTTGTAGGAACTGAATAACTTTGCCATGGCCAGAGCTGTGGCCGACTTTGCCAATTCGGCCGGCTGTAAACTGATTGGGCCAAGAACTATCCATGAACGCGAACCCTTGATGTCGGGCGCAATGAATATGGTGGCAATCAGCACCAATACCATTATAACATAAATCAGGTAGGCATATGTCTCGTACATTCGTGCCTCGATTAGTAGCAACGACATTGCTACGAATAACGATATGCCGACCCACAAAAATTGCTTTCCGGAGAACTCTGAAAAATCGAACAGGCTGGCATTGTCGTAGTCGTAGCTTGCTGCATAAATGCTTATGGCTCCACAAATCACAAACACCATATAGAGAAACACTGTAAGAGTGTCGACTGACCTGAAAACTGATATGTTAGTATTTCCTGACGCCACTATAGATAATTGTATTTGATTGAATCATTCGTTCTTCGAGATATTTTCTTTCAGGAGCGATATCTCCTGTGAGATATTTCTCCATCATAAGACTACCGATAGGCACTCCGTATGAAGCACCCCAACCACCATTTTCAACATACACACATATGGCAATCTTTGGATTCTCTTTGGGAGCAAATCCAATGAATGCTGAGTGGTCCTTACCATGAGGATTCTGCGCGGTTCCGGTTTTGCCGCAAACCTCAATGTCCTTTATGGCAGCCATGCGGCACGTGCCACCGGTAACTGCCATACGCATGCCTTCTACCACATCTTTGAAATATTCCTGATTTATGGTGGGGTATCGTTTTTCGAGTAGTTTCTGGGGCAAAGTGTCGCCTTTTATCTCCTTGACGATGTGTGGGGTTATGAAATACCCGCGGTTTGCCACAGTTGCTGCAAAGTTTGCAATCTGCAATGGTGTGGCAAGTACTTCGCCCTGTCCGATAGCAACGGAAATAATTGTATTGGCGCTCCAACGGTTTTCACCATATACCTTGTTGTAGAAAGCACTGTTAGGAATGAATCCTCGACTTTCACTCGGGATGTCGGTTCCAAGGCGATAGCCATAGCCAAGCGATACCAGATAGTTTTTCCATACCTCAAACGCATTAGCCGATGATCCGTATTTCGAGCGACGGTCAATCATGTTTTTCAAGCCCCAGCAGAAGAATGCGTTGCACGAAGTCTGAAGAGCTGGCAATAGAGTGAGCGGGGAGCCGTGAGAGTGGCAACCTACTCTAATGCCATTGATGTAACCGTGATAGCACGGATATGCTGTTGACTGGTTTATTATGCCCTCCTGGAGGAAAATCAGGCCTTGAGTTGGCTTGAACGTTGAGCCCGGAGGATATGCGGCTTGGAGAGAACGGTCGAACAGTGGTTTGTATTTGTCGTCGACAAGTTTGCGATAGTTTTTGCCTCGTACACGGCCAGTAAGTAGTGTGGGGTCGTATGTTGGGCTTGATACCATTGCAAGGATCTCTCCGGTGGCTGGTTCAATGGCCACAATAGCACCGATTTTCCCGTTCATCAGAGTTTCGCCATATTTCTGGAGCTC
>JBJEKE010000080.1:0-4591 GCA_051878475.1 Muribaculaceae bacterium
CCCCATCCTTAAAAGGGATGTGCTCTACCTGCTGAGCTAGCGAATCTACCTAAATGCCCTAGGAGATTTCCCAAAAGCGTTGCAAAGGTACGCACTATTTTTCAACTGTGCAAGTTTTACAGCAAAAATCGAATAAATTATTTTCCCTGAGGCGCCCTGAGGCATCTGTGAAGAGGTTCTGAAGCTCCTATGGCACTCTGAGGCCATGAAGATTCATTGAGGAGTCTTATCAGCCATTGCAACCATACGGCTTGCCAAGCCGGCTATTGGCAATACGCAATGGCTACTCCTTTGGCTCGACGGCAGCAGGCTCCGTGTGGGCCAGTTCAGCTATGGGGACATTGTCGGAAGCCACAGGGCGATCGATGATATAACGCTTGTAGTACGAAATGATCAGAGCTGTCAACGGCAAAGCAATGACCAGCCCGAGGAATCCGAGCAGAGAGCCCCACACAGATAGCGACAAGAATATGATGGCGGGATTAAGCCCCATGAATTTTCCCATGATTTTCGGAGTGATGACAAAGTCTTGGAGTCCTTGGACAATGCAGTATACGGCAGTAATCTCCGCAGCAATAATCCAAAAGCTGGTACCAGAGTCAACCGAGAGAATAAGCCCTAGGAAAGCGGCAATGGGGATGCTGATAAGCTGCAGATAAGGCACCATGTTGAGTACACCGATGAAAATGCCGAACACCACAGCCATCGGAAGCCCGATAATGAGGAATCCGATGCAGAACAAAGCACCAACGATGCACGACACAAGTGCTTGACCACGGAAATAACGGTTCATCACCATCTCGATGTCGCCGAGCACGCTCATTGCTCCTGAGCGGTATTTGGGTGGAATCATGTTACGGAAACCGTTCATTATCGAATCGTAGTCGAGCAATATGAATATCAGGTAGAGAAGGATAACCGACCAGCTGAGCACCGACAGCAGCACACTGATGCTGCCCGACATAAGATCCCACAGCCGTCCGAGAGCCTCCTGAGCCAGGTCGATGATTTGCTGATACGACAGCTGCGAATATATTTGATTCAAGTCGATGTTGCTGACAATGAAGTTGTAGATATCGTGCTGAATCGTTGAGTTGGCCACATAGTGGTCGGTGTATCTGGCAAGCATCTTCACCATATCGGCAAGCTCGTTCATGATATATGGTCCGATAAACGAGCCGATAAGGCCGAGAGCCACCAGCACCTCGACAATGGTGACGAGTACCACCAGCAATCGGCTACGAATGTGGAACAGGCGTTGGTTAAACTCGATAAACGGATGAATCACATAAGCCATTATGCAAGCAATGAAGAAAGGCAGGAGCACACCGCTCAGGTGCTTAATAAGCATTACAGCGCCGAAAATTATGGCAGTTGAGATAACGAGGCGCACTGTGCGGTCGAAAGTAAACGGTTGGTGATAACGGTGGGTATTCATATAGGGTGATGTGAAATTACAGAGTTATTGTTTCAATCAAGGATGAATCGGGATACCATATCTTGCCGATTATGCTGGTGTAGCCACATTTGCCCAGAAGCTGGATGTAGCGCTTCATCTGCGAGTGATAGCGCTTGTCGCGCTCGCCAAACTTGAAGTCGACCACGATAGCCTCGCCAGGAGCCGGGAAGACGATACGGTCGGAGCGCAGCACTTGCGAGCCGTCGGACATAGGGCGCTCGGCAATGAACTTCACACCCGAAGCGAACCATCGGCTCGGTTCTTCCTGAGCCATATAGGCTTTGAAGGTTGCTATTGTGGGCTCAATGTCGGCGTTGCGGATAAACCCACGTGCGGCACAGCGGCGCACCATCAGCTCCACATCGTCGGCAGTGCGCAGCATGCTCATTATCTTATGCTTGTTGATGCCGATTTGGCGAGGCGTGTCGCCTATGTCGGGCAATTCGAATTCATATTTGTTGAAACCAGTCCGCTCGCCGTTCTCATCGAAATACTTCGACCGTAGAGTGAATTTCATTTCTGCAGTTCCTTTTTCTTCCGACTTGGGCACATTACACTTTAATTGCTCTCCAAACCTGAAATAAGTACCATCCGACTCGAGCGACGGAGCGTCTTCATGCAAAGGCATGCGCTCGCCTACAACCTTAGAGAGGAAATCGTTGATATTCTTCGGATCCTTGCTACTTGATGCCGACATTAGGATATACAGTTCATCTTTTGCCCGGGTGAAAGCCACATAGGTTTTGTTGAGTTTATCAATAACATTTTTCTCGAGGCAACTATTGAACTCACTGGCATACAATTCATTATCGGGTTTGCGGCTATTACCGAGGGCAACCATAGGGATAACAGGAGGGGTTATGGATTCATCGAAGCCGTACTCTTCTACGAGCGGTTTCTTGTCGTAGAGCAGCAATTCTTTAATGTCAACAATTTTCCAATCACAGAAAGGGATAATCACAAATTTAGCTTCAAGCCCCTTTGCCTTGTGCACCGTCATCACATTCACGGCATCGATGTCGGATGGAGAATTAACCGACTGATTGGCGCCGTTGGCATCCCACCATTTGAGGAAAGCCGAAATTGTGGGCAGATTCACCTGGCAATAGTCGATAACCAAATCGAGGAAAGCCAGAATGAAGGAATTTTCGTCGGTCTGCAGTTTTACCGGGACGAATTCTCGCACGATGGTCTCGACGATAACATAAAGCGACGACACATTCACGTCGAAGACGGCTTTCAGATTGTCAACGCTGTTGGCATCCTGTTCCTTGATTGCAGCATACAGCGCTTCGGAAGCCCCCTCACCATTATTCAACCGCTTATTATAAGCATGCATTATTGCAGCAAGACTACCGGCACGGCTGTTGGCAGCTTCATTGTCGCTGATTTGGCCCACTTGCTGGTCGAGGAACCTGAGCACACCGACAATTGTAGACACTGCACGGGAATTCTTCAACAAAAGCGACTCGTTTGACACAACATTTATTTCCGGCGAGTCCTCATCACCTTGAGTGCTCATGATTGATTCAATCACTTCGGTGCCGAGATCATTTTTATCGACCAAAACGAGGATGTCGCGCTGACGATATCCACGGGCAATGATGTCGTGGATAATTTCGATGGTGCGGTCGAGCATCTGTGCTTTAATTGATTGGGCATTTGACAGCCCATCATCTTTTTTAGTAAATTGTTCGATTCTTACGTATCCGCCTGAGCCCACTTTAGAAGGCGCCACATTCTGCACTATGTTTTGGTAAGTATCGTTAACCGTTGTGAATTGCATATCAGTCAACTTTTGCGACAATATGCTGAAGAAAGCATTGTTGAATTTCACCACCACTTCCGAGCTGCGATAGTTAGTGTCGAGAGAGCTACTGTTGACAAATTTGCCCAGCTGGGAATTCACATCTTTTTGCAGCAGTTCGGGTTCGGCATTACGGAAACGGTAAATCGACTGTTTTTCGTCGCCGATAATCAGATTGGCATTGTTGTGACTAAGGCTTTCGCTGAGCAAGGGGTGAAGGTTCTCCCACTGCATTCGCGATGTGTCCTGGAACTCATCGATAAGGTAGTTGCTGAGCATCATCCCTATTCGTTCGTAGATAAAGGGAGCATCGTCCTCAGTGATTATCCGCTTCAACAGGTCGTTGGTGTCGGAGAGCAGGATAATCTCGTTTTCGGCACGGAATTGCTCAACGTTTTTACTGATATTACCCAACAAGCCCAGCGCATAGATATTGCTGCGGACACTTTTCAAAGCCTTGAGTTTCCGCAGATCGCACTGCACGGCGTCAAATATCGGGCGTAGTTGATTTTCGGCATCATTCCTGACGGCGTCAGATATTTTGGGCCTTTGCTTTATCTCACCGCTTATATCCGTTTTTTTCAGAAAGTTCTTGTTTATATTGAAATCTCCATGGCCAATCTGCCCGATAGCTTGCATGAGCGATTCGGAGCCATCACGGAGATTACTTGAGGCATCAAAACCATTGATTTTGCCAACTGCAGCATTAAACTGCGATGCATATTTCCGCAGATTACTTTCATAGTCGGAAATCTTATGGGACAATTCCTCTTGGAAAGCTTTAATTTTAGAAAAGTCGCTGAGATAGTCGATAATTTCCTTTTTCTGGAGCTTGAACCTCTCGGTTTTGAGTACATTGGCAATTGCTTTCAAAGAGAGTTTCTCGCTATATGAGTTTTTGGGGCCCGCATCGATATTGAAAACATTCCAACCCTGTTTTTCATCGATTTTATTCTGGATTGACTTCAAGAGCCAACTACGGAGCTGACTGATACCATTATCGGTGTCTTCGCCTACACGGAGCGAATTGATAAGGTTATGAATGCCTACCGAAATCACATAGTCGTCCTCCATCTCAACATTGAAATCATCGACGAGTTCCACATCGCGTGCAAAGGTGCGGAGAATGACCTGGAAAAACGAGTCGATGGTGCTGATATTGAAATCGGAATAGTTGAAAAGCAAATCGACAAGGGCACGTCGGGCAGTATCGCTGATTTGTTGCTCCGACGCATGGTATTTAGCCATGAGGTCGGCAATGTAGTTGCTTTCGGCCGGCTTGTCGGCAAGCAGAAGCAGTTCAGCCACTATTCTCGATTTCATTT
>JBJEKE010000081.1:0-4550 GCA_051878475.1 Muribaculaceae bacterium
CAGAGTTTACGCCGTACATCGACATTTGGTCGCCGTTGTAGGTGGCCCAGCCGAGTGCGAGTTCCGAAAGGTCGCCTGTACCGAGAACCATTCCGCCAACCTTGTTGGCATAGTCCATTAGAATCTGAGTGCGTTCGCGGGCCTGACAATTCTCGTAAGTGACATCGTGGACGCTAATGTCGTGTTCTATGTCGGCGAAATGTTGCTTGACGGCATCGCGGATAGGGATTTCGAGAAGAGTGACACCGAGGTGCTTCATCAGTAGCAGAGCATTGGTGTAGGTGCGGTCGGTGGTTCCGAATCCGGGCATTGTGATAGCCACGATTCCTTTACGGTCGAGGCTGAGGCGGTCGAAAGCCTCAACAGCCACGAGGATGGCCAGGGTGGAGTCGAGACCGCCCGAGATGCCGACCACCAGGTTCTTGGTGTGAGTGGCACTGAGGCGTCGCATCAGGCCCATGGCCTGGATGTTGATAATCTCTTCGCATCGAGCGCTTAGTATTTTGTCGCTTTCCGGGATGAATGGAGTGGGGTAGATATCGTTTCGCAGCGGAGCATCGGTGAAATGCCGGATTACTGAAGGGATATCCACTGCCATACTGTCAGTTATTGGGGCTTCCGAGCGGAATGTGTTGGCTTTCTGGCGTTCAGTTGTCAGACGTTCGATGTCAACGTCGGCAATTGCCAATTGCGGATTGGTGACAAACCGTGCCGTCTTGGCAAGGCAACGCCCGTTTTCGCAGATAATACCGTTTCCGGCATATACAACATCGGTTGACGACTCACCGAATCCGGCTGAAGAGTAAACGTATGCGCAACGAAGTTTTGCTGATTGCTGTTTGATGAGGTCGAACAGATAGGCATGCTTGCCGATAACCTCATCGGAAGCCGATAGGTTAAGTATTACGTTGGCACCTGCAACAGCATTGTATGAACTTGGCGGGATTGGCGTCCAAAGGTCTTCGCAGAGTTCGATGGCAATTCTTGCAGAGCCTTTGTGTATTATGATATCGGTACCGAAAGGAATGTCGGCAAAGTCGGCAATGGAGATTGAGCCAGCATTGCATTCCGACGCCGAAGCGAACCAGCGGCACTCGTAGAATTCGTTGTAGTTAGGGAGGAAAGTTTTGGGTACTACGCCCACATAGCAGCCATTGCATATAGCCACAGCCGTGTTGAAGAGCTTGTCGCCGTTTCTCAGCGGAGCCCCTACTACGATAAGCACATCGCCTAGCTTGGCACTATGCTGGCGAATGGCCTCGAGTCCGGCAACAGCACTATCGAGCAGCACAGATTGTGCGAAGAGGTCGGCACAAGTGTATCCTGTGACTGATAGCTCCGGGAATAGAACTACCTCGGCATTGTGCTGGCAAGCTTTGTCTATTTGATTGATAATCGATTTGATATTATAAGAGCAATCGGCAACATTGACAGATGGGATTGCTGCAGCTATTCGCAGGAAACCAAAATCGTGCATAATAAAATATTGTGTTATTTATTTTACAAATTTAGATAAAATCGGCGATAATCTACTCTGACAGAGAAAAAATAGATTGTGCAAAGGTAGGAGCTATGGCATGAAATAAAAAACGGGGCATGCAGATGCCCCGTATGGTAGAATATAAGCAATGGTGATGTCAGAAACAGTAACCGAGCCCAATTGCAAATGTGCCGCTCGGCAAATTCTTTATCCATGAATATTTTCCTTCGAAAAACACTTTCAGCGTGGATGTAGCCATATATTCAATGCCGGCACCACCATTCACACCAAGGTAATTCTTAGTTTCCTTGCCAATTTCGTGGGCATTGAATCGCCAACTTTGGAATGTAACACCTGCCAACGGATAAAAATTCACCTTCTGTCCCAGGTTAATCACGAAGTGCACATTAGCGTTAAACTGGTAGGCATTAACACCATCATGCTTTATTACATATTGCAAATCTGGAGCAAGGCGAATGAGCTGCCCACCGCGGTATTGGAAATAAATGCCGGCAATGGCCGATTCGCTACGAGTGTTGTATCCGCTCATTATGCCAAGCGACTTTTCGCCTCGTTGAGCCATGGCGTGCAAAGGCAGCAAAATGGCCATGAGCAGAATGAATATCGTAAATATGCGTTTCATTGAAAGTGTTTTCTTTTGTTGCAAATATATTACAATATCAATTATTGTGCAATATGATTCTTGGTTAAAGTGTGGTTGAAAATAATGAATAATTGTGAATATTAGCAATTATTGATGCAGTGAAGGGTAAAAATTGATTGTGAAGATATGAAATTATCACTAATTTTGTATCGTAAAAGAAATAGTAAGTGCATCAGGACAAGAGGACCGACATACTGCATCGACTGATAGCTATATTTTTTATAGTGGCTATCAGTGGGTTGTATTGCGGCAGCACTATGTTCATGCACTCGCATGAGGTGGGGGATGTGACAGTATGGCACTCTCACCCGTTTGCCGGAGCACATCACGGAAGCTCTGCACAGATACTCACTATAGCCCAGCTTAATAACATCGTGGTAAATGTGGCAGCAGTGGGTGTATTCGTATCCCCTCTGTTGGCTGTGTTGATGTTGTTGTCGTTCAGGTATATAAGCACCCGGATAAGAACAGAGAAAGCATTTGTATCGTTAAGAGCTCCCCCAGTATTGTCTTTGAATATTTAGATTTTCATTTTTCAATTTTCTTACTAAACTATCAAGGATGATAAACAATAATGAACAGACTATATTTTATGGTGTTGACGCTGTTGGCGTCGGTACTAATTGTGTCGGCACACGAGAGTGCGCTTACCGATGCCCACATTTCGGGCCATGCAGTGGAAAAAGGTAGCAATGAGCATCTTGCATTTATCACTATCAGATTGCTTAATACCACAATAGGAACAACAACCGATGCTACAGGACACTATTTCCTGAAGAATCTGCCGGAGGGAGACTATGAGATTGAAGCCTCGGCCATCGGTTATGTGACGCAAACAAAAAAAGTGAAAGTGAGAAAGGATAACACTGCTGAGGTGAACTTTGAACTTCTGACCGATGCATTGAATCTCGACCAGGTGGTGGTTACCGGTAACAAAAGCGAGGTGAAACGCCGTAACAGTTCGTCACTGGTTAATGTGGTTGGGGCTCAACTTTTCGATTTGGTAAATGCCTCGTGTCTGGCCGAAGGACTTAGTTTTCAGCCCGGAGTCAGGGTAGAGAACGATTGCCAGAACTGTGGATTTACTCAGGTGCGTATTAATGGCCTCGATGGACACTATTCGCAGATACTAATGAATTCTCGCCCGGTGTTTTCGGCGCTTGCCGGAGTGTATGGTCTTGAGCAGATACCAGCCAATATGATTGACCGAGTGGAAGTTATGCGTGGCGGAGGCTCAGCACTATTCGGCTCATCGGCAATTGGCGGAACCGTGAACATCATTACCAAAGACCCAATAAACAATTCAGCGGAGGCATCAACCACACTTACCTCGATAGGTTGTAGTGGTGATGTCGACATCAATACCACATTCAATGGGTCGGTAGTGAGCGACAACCGTCGAATAGGCTTGTTTGTATTCGGACAGAACCGTGTGCGTGATGGCTACGACCATGATGGTGACGGTTACACCGAAATACCAACACTGAAGACACAGACCCTTGGCTTGCGCTCGTTTATGCGAACTTCTGAGCAATCGAAACTGTCGTTAGAATATCATGGAACGCACGAGTATCGCCGCGGCGGCGACCAACTGGATGTGCAGCCACATATGTCGAACGTGGCAGAGCAGACCGACCACAACATTCACGCTGCCGAAATGTCGTTTGACGCGTGGACAGAAGGCTACAAGAACAAGTTCAATGTGTTTGCCTCGATGCAGAACACAGCTCGCAACAGTTACTATGGTAGCGGGATGGATGAGAATGCGTATGGCAAGACCAAGGACATGGTGGTTGTGGCCGGAGGTCAATATACTAGGCAGATTGACATGCTGCTGTTTATGCCATCGGAACTCGTAGCCGGCTTGGAGTATAACTACAATTATCTTCACGATGTGACATTGGGTTACGATCACGATGCTATGCAAAGGGTGAACATCTATTCCGGTTATTTGCAGAACGAATGGCGTAACGACCGTTTCGGATTTCTCGTAGGAGCACGTCTTGACAAGCATTCGCTTATTGATAATGTAATTGTGTCGCCACGAGCCAACGTAAGGTACAACCCAAATAAGAACCTAAATTTCCGATTGTCGTATTCCACTGGATTCCGTTCGCCACAGGCTTATGATGAAGATTTCCATGTGGCGGTGGTGGGTGGCGACAGAGTGGTTACTGTTTTGGCTGATGATTTGAAGCAGGAGAGCAGCAACAGTGTCAGTGCGTCAGTAGATTGGTATCACACTTTTGGAATGGTGCAGACAAACATTTTGTTTGAAGCTTTTTACACCGATTTGAGCGATGTGTTTGTGTTGCGAAAACTTGAGGAGCACGATACGAAAGGTAATCAGGTGCTAGAACGGTGCAATGGTGCCGGCGCACGAGTATGGGGGCTTAATCTTGAGGC
>JBJEKE010000082.1:0-19078 GCA_051878475.1 Muribaculaceae bacterium
CGTTTCATCTTGTGCTGTTTTCGTCGATGTTCCGAAAACCCATCTATGCCATTGAGGCAAGTAATGATTCGAGGATAAACAACTTTTTCAAAGGAATTGTTGAGACTGGTAACGTCAACGATATCGACTTGATTAGAAACAAAATTAATTACGACGAATTTCATAAATTGATAGCGACAAGGCGCCAGAAAAGCATTGAGTGGCTTAAAAACGCCTTAGGTTAAGAACATTCTACGCAATATGGCTAAAATCAGTATAATTGTCCCGGTTTACAACACTGCGAAGTATCTGGAGCGGTGCGTCGACAGCATCGTGGCACAGACCTATGCCGACTGGGAGCTGCTGCTCGTCGACGACGGCAGCACCGACCGTTCCGGCGACATCTGCGACCGCTACGCCGCCTCTGACCCTCGCATCAAAGCCTTCCACAAACCCAACGGCGGAGTAAGCTCCGCCCGCAATCTGGGCCTCGACAACGCCAAAGGCGAATGGATTACCCACATCGATTCCGATGACTGGGTGGAGCCGGAAATGCTCGCCAAAATGCTTGCCCAGGCCGAAGAAACCGATGCCGAGGTTGTGATTTGCGACTTTTTCTTTGCCATGGGCGATAAGCGGACCCTATACCACAGCATCGATTGGGATGACGATAAGACTGAATCGCTAAACCGATACATTACCTCTGTTTGGACCACCGTTTGGGGCTCAATTACCAAGCGCAGCCTCTATACTGACCATAACCTCCACAGCCCAAGGGAGATAACTTATTGCGAGGATTTTCACCTTATGGTGCGTCTCTGCCACTTCGCTAAGCGGGTGGTGCACATTGCCGAGCCGTTCTACAACTACCGTCAACAGCAAGCATCGATTATGCACAATCTCAATCCAAAGACCGAGGCCGATGAGCAGTGGGCATATGCCGACACGATTCGCTTCCTTAAGGAGCTAGGTGCATATGAGGCATTCCGTCGCCCAATGTGCTGGCGAATGCTCAAAGCCACGCAGGAAATGGTGCTCGACCGAAAGCGTTGGGGCGATTTTCGCAACATTTTGCCTGAAAAACGACAGTATATTTGGAATTGTCCATACCTCAACACCAAGCTGAAGCTTAACATGTGGTGCCTAACCCACCATCTTCCCATGGTGTCGCACATGATGCTTTGGGCTCGAAATCTTAAGCATCCCGAATTATGAATATCCTTTTTTACAACAATATTCCTTGTAACCCGAAACTTGGTGGTATAGAGCGGGTAACGGACATATTAATAAAGGAATTGCTGTCGCGCAAACGATATAATATTATCACACTTTGCGACAAAACCGATGATTCCGAGCTGGTAGATTATGAATATCCTGCAACGGTTATATCGATGCCGTACGAAGATGGGTTTGAAAACAATAAGAATGTGATATTTTACAACAATTTACTAAAGACAGAGCACATCGACATTGTGGTTAATCAACGAGGTTGGTCATTTACAATGAATAACGTTCTTGATACTAAAAGCGTAAAAACCATAAGCGTTATTCATTCTTCTGTGGATTCATGGATAACATACATGATGCAACAAATCAATTTCTTGATTAAAACTCCATTCGGATATTTCAAATATTGTCTTAAACAGTTAATTTTCCCTTTTTATAAATCGTACAAACTATCTAAGTTCAAAAAGCAGTTGTCCAATCACTATTGCAAACTATTAGAAGATTCTGCTGCAGTAGTTGTATTGTCAAAGAACTATATAACAGATTTAAAACGATTTGCCGGAGAAAAAAGTTGCCCGATTATCGCTATTCCAAATCCGAACCAATACGCAGTGCAACCAATTGAAAAAAAAGATAATACAATAATATACGTTGGTCGCTTAGTTAAAGACCAAAAAAGACCAATGCGTATTATAAAGATATGGCAAAAGCTTTATCGAAAGCATCCTGATTGGAAACTCCAGATAGTTGGCGATGGCCCAGAGCGTAGCCGAATGGAAGCCTACGTTAAAAGCAAAGGAATTGAACGTGTAGAATTTGAAGGTGCACAAACTAATGTTGAGCAGTATTACAAAAAAGCCTCATTCGTCTGCCTAACGTCACAATTCGAGGGTTGGGGAATGACACTAACCGAAGGGATGAGTTTTGGGTGCATACCATTCACATTCAACAGTTATGGAGCCGCGAGCGATATAGTCGACGACAACATAAACGGATGCCTCGTTTCTCCATTCGATTTGAATGAATATGCCGAAAAGCTATCATATTTGATGTGTAATGCCAATCAAAGAAAGCGGATGGCATTAGAGGCTCAAATTAAGGTACAGCAATTTTCTGTTTCAAACGTAGTTGATAAGTGGGAAACCCTTTTTAATTCTATTCGCCACAATGCCTAAAATCAGCGTAATAGTACCTGTATATAATGCCGAGCAATGGCTCGAGCGGTGCATCGATAGCATAGTGGCGCAGACCTATACCGATTGGGAATTGCTCCTCGTTGACGACGGCAGCGCCGACCGCTCCGGCGACATCTGCGACCGCTACGCTGCTGCCGACCCGCGCATCCGCGCCTTCCACAAACCAAACGGCGGAGTCAGTTCAGCCCGAAACCTTGGCCTCGACAATGCCTCGGGCGAGTGGATTACATTCGTCGATGCTGATGACTATATTGAGCCTCGCTTTTTGGAATCGTTTACGGGGAATCTTGATACTGACCTTATAATTGGGGGTGCAACAATTCTCAACATCTCCAATGGATGTAAGGCCTCTGAACTTGCCAAATTACCCATAGGTAAAGTTTCGAATATCAAGGAATTCCTTGAGAAATTTCTAAATCACCCTCTCCTTTCTGGACCTTGGGGAAAATTGTTTAGAACTGACATTATCAAGAATAATTCAATTCGATTCAACACTTCTTTGAGGCTTGGTGAAGACCAATATTTTATTTGGGGGTTTATTAAACAACTTTCCGAAATATACGTTCTATCAAATGGCAAAATTGATAACTGCAATTACGCCTATATAGAACCTGAAAGTTATACGAGAAAATACGAAATGTCGGTTAAGGATGCCATCCATCATGTCCTGACTGCAAATGAAGAATATGAGTCATTGGGCATAAAATCAATTGATTACGAAAACTCATTGGTTCATGAATTTTATATCCGTTGCAAAAATGACATTTCTGAAAATGGCAAACTATGGTTCAAAAACAAGGAAATAAGACGCATTTGCTTACGTAGAGCAGAAAATATAGGGAAAATCCAGTATTTAAAGACTTGGCTTGTTTTCACTTTGCTATACCCAATTAAAATAAAATCAGCAAAAAAGCACGCATACCAATAATGGCAAAAATATCGATAATAGTACCTGTATATAACGTGGAGCAGTGGCTCGAACGATGCATCGACAGCATCGTGGCGCAAACCTATACCGACTGGGAACTGCTGCTTGTCGATGACGGCAGCACTGACCAGTCCGGCGCCATCTGCGACCGCTACGCTGCCTCCGACCCACGAATTAAAGCATTGCACAAAGCAAACGGGGGAGCATGTTCGGCTCGCAACCTTGGTATCGACAATGCCAAAGGAGAATGGATAATAGTTTTAGATTCTGACGACTATTGGCATCTGGACAGCGCACTTCAGCAATTACTTGATACAGCCATTAAAAATGATGTTGATATAGTACGTGGGGAATACAAAGCAGTTGACCAGAATGGCAACACACTATTTGAGCGCCCAATTGATGAATCGAAACGAGAAATACAAGGTAAAGTTTTAGATACTGCTACATTTGCCAAGAATGCTATTTGCGGAGAATTTTTCTTTGTGCTTTGTCTGGTAAAAAGGTCAGCAATGGAAAACATCCGATATGATGAATCGATGCGTTTTCTTGAAGACATGAAACTTCTTGCACATCTTTTGGCTAAACCCCTAAAGTGCATGTACATTCCTTTACGTTTCTATTCATACCGGAAACTGCAGACAAGTGCCTCAAACGTGCCAAAAGTCAAGAATCTATCCGATTCATTTGCCATGTGCGACGATTTCTGGACACTGGCAGAAACTGATAATGAAAAGTTATCTGCATTTTATCGTTATTATTCAGTAATGATGTATTACTGGACACTTTATACCGTATCCGAAACACCATACTACCCTAATCGGGAACAAATAATCAACGATTTATGCCTTAAGCAATTGCACAATCGCACAGTTAAGCGTCTGAGCAAATGCAAATTTCTTGGCATATACTATTTGTTTATATTGCCTTCACCAAACGTTGGTGCAATGCTATTGCGTCTGAAAAACAAGATTGCAGTAAATGTTTACAAATTAATACGACAGTAATATGGCAGAATATACGGTAGTAATACGGACATTAGGCACAGCAGGCGAGAAATATCAGCGTTTGCTGTCATCGCTGGTGGCTCAAACCATAAAGCCGTCAGAAATAATAGTATATATTGCCGAGGGATACAGCATTCCTAAGGAAACGGTAGGCGTAGAGCAATACGTATACGTAAAAAAAGGGATGGTGGCACAGCGAGCACTCCCCTACACAGAGGTGGCCACCGAATGGATGCTGATGCTCGACGATGATGTTTATCTGCCCCCTCACAGCGTTGAAACACTGTTCAAAGAACTTAAGCAAAATGATGCCGACGTAATTTCGCCCGACGTATTCCATAATGCCAGCCGAGGATTTGCTGCAGAGCTGATGATGAGCATCTCAGGCCGCATGCGAGCACGCCGTGGCAACGACCGATGGGGCTACCGAGTGATGCGCACTGCCGGATATTCATATAATAAGACTCCAAAAGGAGCATTACTATCGCAGACAAATGCCGGACCATGCGTGCTATGCCGAAAAAGCGATTTCCTGAACATTCATTTCGAGGATGAGCTTTGGCTCGACGACGTTGCTTATGCGCTTGGTGACGACCAAGTGATGTGCTATAAGATGTATCTTACAGGGCTGAAACAACTGACATCGTACGACAGCGGCATTGAACACCTTGACGCCGGAGGAAACCTGACCAAGGAAAAGGAGCAGATGCTAATACATAACGATTTCCGCTTCAAAACCATTTTTTGGCATCGGTTTATCTGGACACCGGAACGGAACTGGCTCAAGCGGGCATGGGGCGCAATCTGCATTGGCTATACATTCGGCTTTGGCATTGCCATATCAGCCGTTAAGTGTCAGTTCGGCATTGCCAAACTGAAATGGAACGCCATCGGCGGTGCCATCAGTTTTATCCGCAGCGACCGCTACCGCTCGTTGCCCAGAATTACAGACTGTAGAACTAATTGATTATGAAGTCAACCCATAAAAACATAGTACCGATAGCATTTGCCTTTGGCAGCGATTGGATGTTACCGGCATGCGTGTGCATATCGTCCCTTTTGGCAAATGCCAAGCCCGAAACATTCTACGACATATTCATAATGTATTCTCCCGACGATAAGCTCGATAATGAGTGTCTTTCAATTGTTGCAAACCATTACGGCAATTGCGATATTCATTACCGAGAAGTCGACCATGTGTTTGACTCATCATATGAAATTCGTGGAATCAAAACAATGACATATTATCGGCTGCTGATACCGGAACTTATTTCAGAATACGATAAAGTGCTATATTCCGACGTCGATGTAATATTCCGCAGCGATTTATCCAATTTTTATGAAATTGACCTTGGTGATAATTATGTAGCCGGAGTTGACTCGCTAACAGAATATGATGATTCAATAAAAGAATATTTAATATCCTGTAATAGGGAAATAACCGGAAACATATATGCTGGCAATATAATATTGAACAGCAAAAAAATGCTTGAAGACGGACTGGTTGATAAATTCCGCAAAATGGCTGGGGAAAAACTCCGTTTTCAAGACATGGACATTCTCAACATAGTTTGTCGAGGTAAAATAAAGTATATAGAACCGGCATACTGCGTTACCACTTATTTTATGCACTATTCTGTACATTATCCCAAACGACTAAATTCGCATTGGAGTGAATCAGAAATATCAGCAGCTATTGAGAATGGAATAGTTCATTACAATGGGCAAAAACCATGGAAAGGATATTGCGTTAACTTCGACATTTGGTGGGAAGCCTACCGCAAGAGCCCGGTATTTGACGAGAAATACTATTTCGACTTCTTTTACAGCCGTCTGAACGAACTCGACATGCTTCCGCTATGGAAGCGTGTGAAGATACTGCTTCGCTACTTTGTGTACGGCCGTAGAGCACAATAATATGAAACTGAGTGTAATCATACCGGTATATGGGGTTGCGGGGTTCGTAGAGCGATGCGCCGAGAGCCTGATGCGCCAGAGCATGCGCGAGGGTGTGGAGTTTATCTTCGTTGACGATGCCACGCCCGACGATAGTATTGCGCTGGTGCGCAAGGTGGTGGAGCGCCATCCAGAGCGGGCAGCACAGGTGCGGATACTCACCCACGAAGCAAACCAAGGTTTGCCGGCGGCACGCAACACGGGTCTGCAAGCCGCCACCGGCCGTTACATTCTGCACTGCGATGCCGACGACTATGCCGAGCCTACCATGCTCGAGGAGCTATACTCGGCAGCCGAAGCCGAGGATGCCGATGTAGTGTGGTGCGACTGGTATCTGACCTTCGAGCAGAGCGAGCGATATATGACCATGCCCGCCCTCGCCACTGCCGACGAGGCACTGCGCGCCATGCTCGGCGGCCGGATGAAATATAACGTGTGGAACAAGCTTGTGCGCCGCTCGCTCTACGAGGAGAGCGGCATAGAGTTTCCATCCGGACACGGCATGGGCGAGGACATGACCATGATACGGCTGATGGCCAACGCCCGACGGGTGGCATACATGCACCGAGCCCTTTACCACTATGTGAAGACCAACACCGCATCGTTCTGCCAAACCTATTCCGAACGGCACCTTGCCGACCTGAAATATAATGTTAGCCTCACCGCCGACTACCTGACAGCGCGGCTTGGCGATGCCATAGCCCGCGACCTGGCATTCTTTAAACTCGAGGCGAAGTTCCCGTTCCTGATTAGCGACGGCCGCAACGGCGAATACCGGCGCTGGCGCGAATGGTATCCCGAAGCCAACGCCTACATAATGCAAAACCACAATATCACAGCACGCAGCCGATGGGTGCAATGGCTTGCCGCACACAACTTTTTCGCTGCCGTGCGTATATATAATTGGGCATTGACCACGTTATATAGAGTGATGTACCGATAACATGAGGATATGAAATATCTTGCAATAGCATTCACCACAATACTGACGAGTTTCTACTTTTTCCCGTTTGAATTCACCTTTTTGCCCGAGGCAAACACCAAGATGATAATGGCAGGATTCGGGCTCGTGCTGTTCTTCTACAATATGGCACGCGGTGGCCACGGAACGCTGAACCGCGACCTGTTCAAGCTGTCGGTGTGGGCAATGGTGGTATCGCTGATAGGGCTTGCCGCCGTGGCATACAACGAAACCCCCGACTACACCTACGCAACCTACATCGTGTCGATGTGGGTGTGGCTCGGCGGCGCATACACCGCCACCCAACTGATGAAAGCCGTTCACGGAAAGCTGACAATTGTGCTGGTGTGCAACTACCTGATAGGCGTGTGCACCGCACAGTGCATAATAGCCTACGCTGCCGATATGTATCCATGGCTCAAGAGCTGGATTGACAGTTTCCTTGCCGGTCAAGGCTTCATGGGAAAGACCGACGACCGCATTTACGGCATCGGCGCCAGCCTCGATGTGGCAGGCATGCGATTCGCCGCCATGCTTGTGGTAATCACCTACCTGATTCTTAACAGCAAGGAAGGACTATCTAAAGTCCGCACCCTATATTATCTTGTCAGCTTCCTGATAATAGGCTATGTGGGCAACATGATGGGCCGCACCACCACAGTGGGCATGGGCGTGAGCCTGATGTATGCACTGTGGGTAACAATTACGCAGCCCGACCGCTCGCCCAACGCCCGAATGTTCTGGAAGATGCTTGCCGTAGCATTGGTGATAATAGTGCCATACGCAGTGTATAAGTACAACACCAGCGCCGCCATGCACGAACGCATCCGCTTTGCCTTCGAAGGTTTCTTCAGCCTTGCCGAGAAAGGCCGATGGGAAACCCACTCAAACGAGATTCTGAAAAGCATGTATGTGCTTCCCGACAACGCGAAGACATGGCTCATCGGCGACGGATATCTTGAAAATCCGGTGGGCATCGACCCGTATTATACAGGAAAAATCTGGGGCGGTTTCTATCACGGCACCGATGTGGGCTATCTGCGGTTTATATTCTACTTCGGCATTTTCGGCCTGCTGGCATTCATCGCCTATATGTGGAAAACGACACAAGCGTGCATGCGCCGCTTCAGCGAGCACCGCATGCTGTTTGCATTGGTGCTGATGATGAACTACATAGTGTGGTTCAAGGTATCGTCCGACCTGTTCCTGTTCTTTGCACTGTTCCTCTGCCTGCCGGCTGAAGATGAATCGCCGCAACCGGTGCAAGCGGCAAAAACAGCAATTGAATGAATATAATCTACTGCATCCATTCACTTTACAATCCCGGCGGGATGGAACGCGTGATGCTTAACAAAATCGCGTGGATTAAGAGCCATACCGACTGGGAGGTGAAGGTGGTGACCACCGACCAGCACCACCGCCCAACATTCTACCCTCTGCCACAGGGGGTGACGATGCAGGACCTCGACATAAACTACAGCGACGACAATGCCAAGCATCCGCTGCTGAAGATAGCGGGCTATCTGCGCCGCCGCCGTGTGCACCGCCGCCGCCTCACCGAACTGCTGATGCGCGAGCGCGCCGACATAGTGGTGTCGCTCTTCCCATCGGAATCGAGCTTCATCCCCTCGATAACCGACGGCAGCCGCAAAGTGCTTGAGCTGCACTTCTGCAAATTCTTCCGCCTGCAATATGGCCGCCACGGGCTGCTCGGCCTCATCGACCGCTGGCGCACCCGCACCGACGAGCGGCTGGTGCGCCGCTTCGACAGCCTGGTGGTGCTCACCGAAGAGGACCGCGGATATTGGGGCAACCTGCCAAACATCAGCGTAATAGGCAACGCCGTGGTGCCGATGGGCGCACAGACCGACGCAGCGGCACACAGGGTGATAGCCGTCGGCAGACTCGACTACCAGAAAGGATTCGACCGTCTTATCGACGCTTGGGCACTGGTGAAGCGCCACGCCGAAGCCGCCGACTGGCGTCTGGACATATTCGGGCAAGGCGAATGGCACGATATGCTCGTCGGCAAGATTGAAGCTGCCGGACTGAGCGCATCGGCCGCCGTAAACCCGCCCACCAAGCATATTGCCGAAGAATATGCCCGCAGCGGCATGCTCGCCATGAGTTCGCACTACGAAGGCTTCCCGATGGTGATGATAGAAGCCATGGGATGCGGCCTTCCGGTGGTGACTTTCGGCTACCGATGCGGCCCGCGCGACATAATAGACAACGGGAGGAACGGAATAGTGGTGGAAGAAGGGAACATCGAATCACTTGCCGACGCCATGCTGACGCTGATTAGCGATGACAAGATGCGCCGCGCCATGGGTGCCGAAGCACGGAAAGTGAACGAACGCTACAGCGAAGAGCGAGTGATGGCGCAATGGCGCGAGCTCTTCGAGCGCCTCGCCGCAAAATAGAAAATTGTTCGTAGTTTTATCGCAAAGGGCTGCTATCACAGTCCGCCATCCAATAAAATATTAAAGGACTGTCAGAGTCATCACAGTCCGCCATCCAAATAGAGAAATCCAAAGGACTGTCAGAGTAGTGCAGATACAAGGCGACAAGGAGAATTATGGTTGGACATACTCCTTGTATTTCCAACAGTAATTCTTCCGCGGTCAACGCCGTAGATGCGCTGCTATCACAGTCCGCCATCCAAATAAAGAAATCCGAAGGACTGTCAGAGTAGTGCAGATACAAGGCGACAAGGAGAATTATGGTTGGACATACTCCTTGTATTTCCAACAGTAATTCTTCCGCGGTCAACGCCGTAGATGCGCTGCTATCACAGTCCGCCATCCAAATAAAGATGAGACTCCTTCAAATAAACCCCGTGATCAGAATGTCCACCTCCACCGGCCGCATAATGCAGGAAATCGGAGAGTTGGCGATGAAGCACGGCTGGGAAAGCTACATAGCCTACAGCTATGGTCGCGACGGCATCAAGCCATGCCGCTCGACGCTCGTGCCGGTCGGTAATCGGCTCGATGTAGCGCTGCACGGCCTCGCAACCCGCCTCGCCGACCGCCACGGACTGGCATCGAAGCGAGCTACACGGCAGTTTATCAGGAGAATCGACGAAATCGACCCCGACATAGTCCACATACACAACATCCACGGCTATTTCCTTAACTATCAAGAACTTTTCAGCTATCTATCGAAAAAGAATATACAAGTAGTGTGGACCGTGCACGACTGCTGGCTATATACCGGGCACTGCTACCACTATTCCTATGCCGGCTGCAACCGCTGGCAGACAGGATGCGGCCACTGCCCGCAACGCGGCGAATTTCCGCGCAGCTGGCTCATCGACCGTTCGCACCGCAACTGGGCCGACAAGCGCGCCGCATTCTGCTCGATACCGAAAGAGCGGATGACCATAGTGACCGTGTCCCACTGGATGCGCGGCGAGATGAGCCGCTCGATGCTCGCCGACATGGATTATCGAACCATCCACAACGGCATCGACCTGAGCGTATTCAAGCCAAGCAACGAGAGTGCCATCCGGACGAAATACGGCATCGGCGAACGCCATATAGTGCTCGGCGTGGCCGGGATATGGAGCCGCGAGAAAGGGCTCGACGACCTCATCGCCCTGCATCGGCATCTGAAAGCCGACGAAGTGATGGTGCTGGTGGGCATCGACGATGCCACAGCCCGCCGCCTGCCGCAAGGCGTGGTGGCAATACGCCGCACCGACAACATCGGCGAGCTGGCACAGCTCTACTCGGCCGCCGACGTATTCGTCAACGCCACCTGGCAAGACAACTACCCCACCGTGAACCTCGAAGCCATTGCTTGCGGCACTCCCGTGGTGACCTACCGCACCGGCGGCAGCATAGAATCGGTGACAGCCCAGACCGGACTGATAGTGGAGCAAGGCGACATCGACGGCCTTGCACAAGCAGTGGCTGCCATTCGCCGACAAGGAAAAGAATATTACGCACCGCTCTGCCGTACCTACGCCGAACAGAACTTTGACAAAAACGAACGATACATCGATTATCTGCGGCTCTACGACGAGCTTCTGGCCCGCAAATAGCCGAAACATCAACACACATAACCAAATATGAAGATACTGCAAGTTGGAAAATTCTACCCCATCGTGGGGGGAGTGGAAAAGGTGATGTACAACCTTATGCTGGGACTTGCCGAGCGAGGCGTGGAGTGCGACATGCTGTGCGCCGCCTCGTCGGGCGGCAGCCGCACCATCGAGGTAGCACCGCGCGCACGGGTTATCGCCTGCCGAACACTTGCCAAGGTGGCAGCCACAATGATTTCGCCCAGCCTGGTAGCCACCATGCGCCGCATCGCCGCCAACTACGATATTGTGCACATCCATCATCCCGACCCGGCCGCCTGCCTGGCACTGATGTGCTCGGGCTACAAAGGCCGCGTGGTGCTGCATTGGCACAGCGACATCGTGAAGCAGCGACGCCTGCTCAAGCTCTATGCGCCGCTGCAGAACTGGATGCTGCACCGCGCCGACCTGATTGTGGGCACATCGCCGGTGTATCTGGCCGAATCGCCCCACCTGCAGGACGTGCGCCATAAGACGCGCTGCCTGCCCATCGGAGTGGCGCCCATCGTGCCCGACGCAGCCAAGGCTGCCGCCATCAGAGCGCAGTATCCGGGCAAGAAAATCGTGTTCTCACTTGGACGGCTGGTGCCCTACAAGGGTTTCAAATATCTGATACGCGCCGCCAAACACCTCGGCGACGACTATGTGGTGTTGATTGGCGGCTGCGGAATGCTCCACGACGACCTGCAGCGCGAAATTGCCGAAAACGGCGTCGGCAACCGCGTGAAACTGCTCGGCTACGTGAGCGATGCCGACCTACCAAACTTCTACGAGGCGTGCACCCTCTTCTGCCTGCCATCGGTGCAGCGCACCGAAGCCTTCGGCATAGTGCAAATCGAAGCCATGTCGTGCGCACGGCCCATTGTGGCCACTCGAATTCCCGGCAGCGGCGTGTCGTGGGTGAACCAGCACGGCAAATCGGGGCTTAACGTCGACCCGAGAGACCCTAAAGGACTCGCCGACGCCATAAAAGCAGTGACAAACGACCAAACAA
Organism: Muribaculaceae bacterium; assembly: GCA_051878475.1. Classification (GTDB taxonomy): domain Bacteria; phylum Bacteroidota; class Bacteroidia; order Bacteroidales; family Muribaculaceae; genus SFRY01. The sequence goes on from JBJEKE010000082.1 coordinate 12,336, forward strand.
CATATAACCGATATTCACAGGGCGCACTCGAGCGCTACCGCTCGGTGTTTACCCTCGACCATATGATAGAAAACTGTTTATTATACTATGATAATGGAAAATGTAGTGCAACCAAATGAAAAGGAAAAAATGAATGTGAGGAAAAACAGCGACCCGGCTGCTGTGGCGGGTCGGTCGGACATCGCCGATGCCAAAACATTGGTGGCCAAGCGATTATTCGACATCTTAGTGGCTGTGGTGGCTATGATTGTTTTCTCACCACTGTACATCATCTCCTACCTCGCCATCAAGATTGAAGACGGCGGTGTAGCAATATTCCACCAAGAACGCGTAGGATACCAAGGAAAGGTGTTCACACTCCGCAAATTCCGGTCGATGAGCGAGAGCGCCGAAGCCGACGGCAAGCCCGCCCTCTGCTCGGAAAACGACCAACGCCTGACCTCGGTGGGCAAATTCCTGCGCGAGCACCATCTCGACGAGCTGCCGCAACTCATCAACGTGCTGCGCGGCGACATGTCGATTGTGGGTTATCGGCCCGAGCGCCCATATTTCGTCGATAAAATCATGGCAATCGACCCAAGCTACGAACTTCTGTATCGTCAGCGCCCCGGGTTGTTCTCCTATGCCACTCTCTACAACGGCTACACCGACACCATGGAGAAGATGCTCGAGCGGCTGCGTATGGACCTCGAATACTGCCGCACCCGCACAATGTGGACCGACATCAAGATTATTTACCTCACCACCGTCTCGATTCTCACCGGAAAGAAATTCTAATTATCAAGAATTATGAAACTTAAGGCCAACCTGAAATTGCGCAAGATTGGCAGCAACCATATGATTGTCGACGCATCCACCAGCTCGGCAAATCTGACAAACGTGTACACTCTCAACGCCACTGCTGCACGAATGTGGGAGCTGGCTGAGGGACACGATTTCACTTCGCAGCAGTTGGTTGATGCCATCTGCTGCGAATTTGATGTTGAGCCACAACGCGCTCGGGCCGATGTTGAGGCACAGCTTGCCGAATGGCGCAAATTCGGACTTATTACCGACTGACGAATGCAAATCGATGCCGAACATAATGCGCTGCTGACGCTCGTGCGCTCCGGCCTATGGGAAATGGCTGTAGAGCCGCTACCGCTCCAGCTATCGGATGAAAGCTGGGCGCGGGTATTCGAAATTGCACGAAATCAAACAGTTACCGGCATCGCATATCGGGGTTTGCAACAACTGCCAGATGAAATGCTGCCGCCAATGCAGGTAATGATGCGATGGATGACCGAGGTCGACCGCACTGAGCGAACATCAAATGCCATTGATGCTGCCAACACGCAGCTTTCGCAAATATTTACAAGTCAAGGAATTACGCCAATTACAGTGAAAGGACAAGGCGTTGCACGCCTATACGAGCACCCTGAATTGCGGCAGCCAGGCGATATCGACCTGTTCTTCACTACGAACAAAGAGTTCGTAAAAGCGGCAAAAATTGTCGAATCGCAGATAGCGCTGATCGATAAAAAACCCGACGGGAGCATGAGCTACAATTTCGGCGGATTCGTGGTTGAGCACCATCGCTGCATCGTCGACCTTTGCCGCCCACGCTCGGCGCGATTCGTTGCACAATACGCCGCTGAAAACGGATACATCAACCAGCCGATAACATTGGAGCCGGCCACTTCAATCACGATTCCATCTCCGACCACCAATTTGCTGGTGCTCAACGCTCACATCATGAAGCACGCCATCGGCTCGGGAATCGGGTTGCGACAGCTGTGCGACATGGCGCGCGCCTGCCACATCTACAGCCGTTCCGCCGACATCACCAAAATGGCTGAGGTGTACAGTGCTGCCGGTATCGACCGCTGGAGCCGTCTGCTCCACTCATTCTTGGTGCAGTATCTCGGACTTCCTGTCGACGAACAACCCTACACGACACCGCTGCCCGACGCAGCGCCGTTGTTGCGCATCATAGTAGAGGGCGGAAACTTCGGTCATCACCGAAAATCGACGCAAAACCCCGGAACACAGTCGGAATTGCGCCGGAAAATCAAAACTGCAGGGAATTTTGCCCGAGCTGCAAAATTTTCTTGCAAATATGCACCCATCGAAGCAATTTTTACTGTATCTTCGCTGTTTATAGGACAGTTTCGATGATAACGCGATATTTCACGGTTGCCGATTTCTCTTTCGAGGTCTCTGCCGACGACAATCTCGACATTGATGCGATGTTGCCGTCGTTTGCAACGTTTGCAACGGCGCCGACTGAAGTTGCCGGCAAAGAGTTGCTGTTCAGCTTCAGTGCTTCAACTTCGACTGCCGAAATCGAGGGGACTTTGGTTGAAACTTCGGACAACGACATGGGTGTCACCCGACTTTTCGCGCTGCCCGACGGTTACTTTGCCGAGATGCATTTCCGGGGCAGCACAGCGCGCCATACGATGCGCACCGACAGCCGGTTTGCCGAGATTACGGCACATATCGTAGCCGACGACGTTTACGCTCCGGTAATCTTCGCCTCAATGCTCCGCATCGCCTTCTCGCAAGCCATCTTGCTGCGCCAGGCGGTTTCGGTCCACGCATCGGCGGTTATGCTCGGCAGCAAAGCATACGCGTTCATGGGTCCGAGCGGCACCGGCAAAAGCACACATGCACGGCTGTGGATAAGCCGGTTCACGGGGTGCGAGCTGATAAACGACGACAACCCGATTATCCGCATCGTCGATGGAGCCCCCATAATCTACGGTTCGCCGTGGAGCGGAAAGACGCAGTGCTACCGCAACGTGAGGCTTCCGCTGGCTGCCGTTGTCAGGCTCGAACAGCACAGCTGCAACACGTTTGTGCCGAAGCGCGATGTCGAGGCATTTGTGGCACTGCTGCCAGGCTGTTCGGCAATCCGTTCTTCGCAACAGTTGGCAGATGCAATGGCCGACACCGTAGCGGCAATAGCCGAACGAGTGAAGGTGGGTGTAATACGATGCCGTCCCGATACCGAGGCTGCTGAAGTGTGCCATAAGGCACTGGTTGCTAATGATTAATTAGGAAAAAAAATAATAAATCGAATAAAACTAAGAATGATGAGAAACCATTTGAATTCCGCATTGTTTTTTGCGGTGATTTTCCTCACTCTTGCCTCTTGCAGTGGCAAGAAGGATTTTGTATATCTTCAAGATATGAATGCCGGGCAAAGCTACCCGTTCGACAACAAGCACGAAGCGCTGATTCATCGCGACGACCGCCTGAGCATTACCATCACTTGCAAGCAACCCGAGCTGGCGCTGCCGTTTAACGTGCAGACCGGTGCTATCAAGGTTTCATCCAATGGCGAAATCACTCAAACAGGCGATGCATCTCTCGACATGCGTCAGCAGGGCTATCGCGTCGACATCAACGGCGACATCAACTTCCCTATCCTTGGCCGTATCCACGTCGAGGGGCTGACGGTGAGCCAGCTCACTACCGAAATCAGAAACCTAATTATCGAGGGTAACTACATCAAGGACCCTATCGTGGCGGTTGAGTTTCTCAACTTCAAATACACAGTGCTCGGTGCTGTGGGCCACAACGGTACTTTCAGCGTAAAGGGCGACCGCATCACCCTGCTCGAGGCCATCGCCAACGCCGGAGACCTCGCTACCAACGCCTGTGTCGACAAAGTGTCGGTTATCCGCGAGGAAGGCAACGAGCGAAAGGTGTATATGCACGACCTGCGCAGCAGCAAGCTTTTCTATTCGCCTGCGTTCTACCTCCAGCAGAACGATATCGTCTACGTGGAGCCGAAATACCGCAAGCGCGACAACAACGAGAAGGCTTGGCAATGGATCACCGGGTTCTTCTCGCTCGTTACTGCCACTTGTTCGGTTATCTGGGCTACACGCGACTAATTACTGTAAATTACTTTTCTCAACTAAATACTTATGCAGAACAGCAATCCAATCAGCAAGGACAGCCAAAGCATCAACCTCCTCGACCTGGTGATGTATCTGCTGTCGAAATGGAAATGGTTCCTCCTGTCGGTTATCATTTGCGGCGGCTTGGCGTGGTTCCACTATGCCCGCACGCCTAAGGTGTATTTCCGTCAGGCTACGGTTATCATCAAGGACCCGTCGAACAAGACTACATCGGCTGCAGGCCTCGACCGCTACGACAATATCATCAACAAGGTAAACGTGGCAAACGAAATCCTACAGTTCCGCACCAAGACGCTTATGCGAGAGGTGGTGAGCCGCCTGAATGCCGAAATAAGCTACGAACTGAAGGACGGTTTCCGTTACAACGAGCTCTACACTCGTGCGCCGTTTGCCATCCGATTCCCCGACGCGCTTCCTGAGAGTTATTTCTCGCTCAACGTCACGCTCAAAAGTCCGAAAAAGGCCGAAGTGACTTTCCTCGGCGAAAACGAGAAAACTATTACCGTAAATCTCAACGACACGGTAGCTTCGCCGCACGGTAAAATGGTGGTGACGCCTACTATGTACTCCAACGATACGTGGGTGGGAACTCGTATCCTTGTCACCAAATTTCCGCTCAGCTACATGGCTTCTTACTACCAGGGTATGATGGGCATCCAACAAGAAGAAGACGAAGCTTCGATTCTCACCCTTTCGCTTAAAGACAGCTCGCCTGAGCGCGCCGACGATGTGCTCAACATGCTAATCACAGTCTACAACGAGGATGCGGTGAACGACAAGAACCAGGTGGCAGTGAACACCGCCAACTTTATCAACGAGCGCCTCATTATCATCGAGAAGGAGCTGGGTGGCGTCGAGTCGGACCTCGAATCGTTCAAGCGCGAGAACCAGATTGTCGACATCGGCTCTACTGCCGGCCGTTACATGACCGAGTCGCAGAAATACAACGCCGATGCTGTGGAGCTCGAGACACAAATACGCCTTGCCAAGTATCTCAAGGAGTATCTCACCGACCCTAACCGCGAGCTCGACCTCCTCCCGGCCAACACGGGCATCAAGGATATGAACATCGAGACGCAAATCGGCCTCTACAACACTGCTCGCCTGCGCCGCGACAAGCTTATCGCCGATTCAAGCGAGCAAAACCCTATCGTCGAGGAACTTAACAATTCGCTCCACTCGATGAAGCAGAGCATCATCCGCGCTGTCGACAATATGATTGTCAACCTCAATGTGCGCCGTTCCGACGCTCAGAGCCAGGAGATGCGCGCTCAGGCGCGTGTGTCGTCAATCCCGACTAAGGAGCGCCAGATGCTCTCTATCGAGCGCCAGCAGAAAATCAAGGAGTCGCTTTACCTATTCCTCCTCAACCGCCGCGAAGAGAATGCGCTCTCGCAGGCTATGGCCGACAACAACGCCCGAATTATCGACACCACCGATGGCCCTACTTCGCCTATCGCGCCGTCGCGCAACCGCATCTTGTTGCTGGGCATTCTCGTGGGCATCGCCATCCCGGGCGTGGTGTTCCTCATGATTCTGTTCATGGACACCCGCGTCCACTCGCGTAAGGATGTGCAGGGCGCCGTCAGCGTACCGTTCCTCGGCGAAGTGCCGCTGGAGCGTTCGAAAAAGCGTAAATCCTCCGACGACGAGGACTCCGACGACACTACCAGCGACCGCACCCGTCCTGTGGCCGAGGCAATGCGTATGATTTGCGACAACCTGTCGTGGATAAAGAAGGAGGCGACCGACAAGCAGGTTATCACTTTCACCTCGTTCAACGAGGGCGCCGGCAAGACGTTCATCGCGCGAAACCTGGCGCAGAGCTACATCTACGCCCACAAGCGCGTGATTCTGCTCGACCTCGATTTGCGAAAGCATACGCTGAGCAACTTGTTCGACGGACACCGCCACCGCGGTATCAGCAATTACCTGCACGATGCGTCGATAACCGTCGACGAAATCATCCACAAGGGCGAGGAGGGGAAGACCCCTGACATCATCATGGCGGGCCCGAAGCCGGTTAACCCGGCAGAGCTGCTCATGGATGGCCGCCTCGACAGCCTTATCGCTGAGCTCCGCACCCGTTACGATGTGATTATCGCCGACAATGTGCCGATGGGCATCATCGCCGATGCCACAATCGCCAACCGTATTGCCGACATCACCATCTTCGTGGTGCGCGCCGGTCGTCTCGACCGCCGTCAGCTCCCCGACATCGAGAAAATCTATCAGGATAAGCGTTTGAAGAATATGACGCTGGTGCTCAACGGCATCGACCTCCACCGCGTGGGCTACGGCTACGGTTATGGCTACGGCCGATACGGTTACGGCTACGGATATGGCTACGGCTACGGCGCCAAGAAGTCCGAAAAGAAATAAAGCCGGGCGCAGCCCAAAACAGCAAAAGGCGACGAGCAAAAGCTCGCCGCCTTTTTTGCACCCCAACGCCAAGGCATGCCAGCTGCTGCCGTTGCCGCCAACGGCGAATGCTGGGCATCTGAAGGATGCGAAACAACACGCCATCGGCGTGTTGTAGATAGCCGTGGGTGAGATGGCGACCGGCCATCTTACCCACGGTAACAGTGCGGGCCGAATGGCCCTTCCGCTCTCCCCGTAGGGGGCTTCGCGCCACCTATTGGTGGCGGCTGCCGCGCAAGTCGGCATCGCTCCAACGGAGCGAAAGCACAAAGCCGCGGATTGCATCCACGGATAATGCATCCCGCCGAGGCGGGATGCTTCGCATCTTTCAGATGCATTCTCAGGGTGGACGCCAATCCATGGATTACGCCAAAGGCTAATCCATGGCTATTTACACTAATCGCCGAACGG
>JBJEKE010000083.1:0-4548 GCA_051878475.1 Muribaculaceae bacterium
TCGCCCATCACCTTAGTGATTCGGTTGAGTGTCCATTTAAGGCATTCCGGATTGCCAAGGTCATTGGTTATTACGCCGTGGCCGTTCGATATTGCCCATTCCGGCTTGTAACCGTAGTTCTTCACCAGACCGTCAACTCCGGTAACTCTTTCAGGTTCAAACCACATGAGCACTTTCATTCCGGCAGCATGGCAAGCCTCGTTTGATTCGCGGAGAGTGTTCCCCGGCCATTTGATGGTATCGAGTTCCCAGGAGCCCACGGTGCCCCACCAGTTTTCGGGAACAGTGTTTCCATAGGTGTCGAAATACCATCCGGCATCGAACCAACGGAAATCGGGAATCACTTTTTCGTATACCAGGCGGTCAAGGGTGCGTCGCCATGTGTAAAAGCGCTCAGAGATGCTGCCATCGGAGTTAGGCAGACCGGTGTCGCCCGAGAAACAAGCGGTGGAAAACGGCTTGATGAGGTTGCCGGCAGCGTTGGCCCGCGGCATATTGTAGTTGACAAACCAGTCGCGCCACAGGTTTGTGGCATCGTCGGCATTGCGGCCTTTGTATGGGAGCATTACGATTAGTGCGGTGCGTGCACTTTCGCCCGGGAGCAGCACCGAGCAGAAATCGTTGCAACTGGCAGCTTGCCATCGCGTTGTGTTGCCCTTGGCAGTGAACGATGCGTTCCATGTGCCGGCCCAACCAATTGCCAGCAGAGTGCCGCCATTTCCGTGGACGAGATCGAAATATGGGAAAACGATATGTGTGGCTCTACCGCCATCGGAGCGGAATGTGATAGGCTCATTGATATCGCGGTCGTAGGCCGCATATTGGTTTTCGTGGTCACCGAGGTTACCGCGCAGACGAGGGCTTACACCCTTGAAGTTGACATCGGCCGACACAACGTTCTCCAGAATAGCGCTGGTGGCCGTTTTGCTGACATTTGAAAACCAGACTGTGTACTCCACCTCGCCGAACGCAGCGTTGTAGTTGGCAACGGAGGTAATCTGCATGGCATCGTCGAGCGCAAATCGCATGGTGGCCTGGCGTCCGGCATCGGTGTCAACTACATCGCGGCTTATTACCTTTAGCCCGCCAAAGCCTTTGTGGTCTACTCCGTTGTAGGTGAATGATACCGGGAAATTTGATGGATTGCAAAGCATAGTCTTGAAAATTCGCATGCCTTCGGTCTTTGCAATGTTTGGACGCGTTGTAGCCATGCCGAGAATGTTGCAAAGTACGGCTGCGATGACTATTGAAATGATTCTGGTTCTCATGATAAATGCTATTTAGGTATTAACTTTTCAAAAATACAATAATAGTGCGGTATTGGAAAGTGTCTGCCGTTATTTATGAAGAATAAGGTAGGCGATGTATTGGCTCGTGGATTCGATGGGCGTCAACTCGAAGAATCCTGATACCATGCGGCCGTGTTCAATCCTTGCAGGATTCTGTGCTTTAAGAGCCTGACAATTAGCCTTCAACTCGTCGGGATCCTTGAAGAAATCGACATGAAAACTGCCTGTTGTGCCCGGTGCGACGAATCGGCCGGATATGATTGCAGCTACCACTCCCATGGTGCAGCGCAGATTAAGCTCGATGCACGGACATAGTTGCGGAGTGCCGTTTTGTGAATATACCATCATGTCGATGCCGAGGAATCCGGAATAGTCGGTGCCTATTAGCTTTTCGAGAATCGGGCACAGTGCATCTCGTACATCGCCGAGAAGTGTAGCATCTCCAAGAACATCGACAATCAAGCTTTCAAGATGGCTCTCGCTGCCAATAATGCAGCTGCTGAACGAGCTTTGGCTGTTGTTGGCAAACACGGAGTATCCTATAAACGAGGCTTTGCCGTTATCAATCTTGAATTCCATGGCAAAATCGAGTAGGCTATCGAGCGGCTTCTCGGCCAATATCGAGCCTTGGCGTCGCAGCACGCCGCTGCACCACCGTTCAAGTGCCAACGCATCGGCGTCGACGACGCGGAAAATCCCCTTTCCGCTGCTCGACCATGGAGCCTTCAGAAAACAACCAGGATTGGCTGCTGCAAATTGTCTGACAGTCTCGAACGAATGAAGTTCTACGGGAGTTGGTGCCAGTTGATAGCCGATGGCTTGGTTGACTGCATTGTGAATTATGATGCTCGAGCGACGGTGCGACAGTTCTCTTATCTGCTCAATTCGGTCCCGGGATGGCAACGATGAATCGTTGGCGCCGGCAGCTACAAGTTCACGTCGGAGCGACGTGCTCCATCCCCAAGGCGAAAACGAATGGTCGGCATTGCTTAAGTCTTGTCGAGTCGCAATATTGGTGCACACGCCATTGATTTGCAGGGTTGTGCGGCGAATCCACTCTACCGGAACCGAGTTGGCCATCACAGCATCGTCGGTGTCGGCCATCCAAATTGGCAGTAGCCTAAGGTCATGGCGGAGCATTGCCGGCAGAGGTGGCGGTGTGTAGAAATCACCGCCAAAAGCCAGTGCCATATCGTTTTCGGGATTGAAAATGAAGATTTTTTTGTTTGCCATATTGCAAAATTAGTGAAAATAGCGAAATTTGTATGTTGGAAACAATAATATAAACGGCGACACCAGCCATGAATAACAAATGACTATGAAACGGATAATAGTGGCGATAGCCGCAGTGGTGATTATGACAATATCGGCCAATGCGCTGTCGATTAAGCAATTCCTGAAAAATACTGCGAGCATGCCAAACGTAAAGGTGCTTGAGAAGGAACAGGTGGCAGAAATGCACTTGGCACAATATTTGTCGTTAAGCATCAAGGAGGCCAAGAGCTATTTTGTGGAGAATGCCGATGAATCAGCCAAGCGGACAGTGAAAAACAATGTTGGCATCATAAACGACGGCGGCTATACCAAGATTATCGACAACGAAGTTGGCGATTCGTATATTGCGGTGTTTATTGATGACAAGATGAAGAAAGCATCGCGAAAACTGGTGATAATCAACATTGACAGTTCCGGTATTATGGTAATCGATGTGAAAGGAGTGATGAACATCCCCGCAAAATGACATTATAGGCCACAAATATTTCTTTACTACGAATAAATTACGATTGTTATTTCTATATTAAACACACTTGTGATATGGATAATTCTGTTTATGATTACATTACGAAACCGGCAATGACTGTTGTGCTGGCATTTTGCTCAATGGTACTTATGTTTATTTACTACGTCTTTACCGGAGTTATCTACAGTATGGCAACGCACACCTCAAGATATGGGGATAATTACTTTTCTTGTGCTTGTGATGAGCCACCGATTTTGACAGAATTTGAAGCCACATTAATTGGAATATTCATTATGATTGGTTTGATGATGGCATCGTTCTTCATATTACGCTATATGAATTATTCGAAACTTCAAAGAAACATAGCATTGGCACTTTTCCTGGTTGTTGATTTATATGTGGCTATAGAAGTCAGAGAAATCCTATGTATGCCAGTTATCAGCTAATGGGGAATGAAAAACAATTAAGGAGAAGATTTAATGATATAATGCAAATTATAATCGACTTTGTCTAAAATAGCGATTATTTCCTTTTTTAGTCCGAATTAATGGTTATATTTGCGTAAACTTTTATTGTCAGAAAGACATTCCATTCTATTAATGTCTTTTGCAAAAAAAGAAAACAAACAATTTTACAACAATAATTATCCTAAATTTAGTAGTTATGAGCAAACCTTATGTAGTCGGTATTGATATAGGTGGAACAAATACCGTATTCGGAATTGTAGATGCACGTGGCAACGTGATAGCCAGCAGTTCGATAAAAACAGCAAAACACAGCAAAATCGAGGATTATATCGATGAATTGTCGACCGAACTCGAGCGCTTGATAGCAGCCAACGATGCCAAGGACAAAGTGCATGGTATCGGTGTTGGTGCCCCAAACGCCAACTATTTCACTGGCATGATAGAAGACGCCCCCAATTTGCCATGGGGTGGCAAGATTCCGTTGGCCGATTTGCTGAGCGATAAATTCGGCATACCTGTAACCATTACCAACGATGCCAATGCAGCAGCAATCGGCGAAATGACCTATGGTGTGGCTCGTGGCTTGAAGGACTTTATAATGATAACCCTTGGAACAGGCGTAGGTAGCGGTATCGTAATCAACGGACAGCTCGTGTATGGCCACGATGGCTTTGCCGGCGAGCTTGGCCACGTGGTGGTAAAGCGAAACAATGGCCGTATATGTGGATGTGGCCGTACCGGATGTCTGGAGGCTTATTGCTCGGCAACAGGCGTGGCACGTACAGCCCGCGAATTCCTTGAAATACGCACTGAGCCATCGTTACTCCGCAATCTTCAGATTGAGGATATCACATCGAAGGATGTGTACGATGCAGCTGTAGCCGGAGACAAGCTTGCAAAGGAAATCTTCGAATATACAGGAAAGATTCTTGGCGAGACATTTGCCGATTTCATCAATTTCTCCTCGCCAGAGGCAATTATCTTGTTCGGTGGCTTGTCGAAGTCGGGCGATTTGCTTATGAACCCGATTCGTGAAGCCATGACACGCAAC
>JBJEKE010000084.1:0-4545 GCA_051878475.1 Muribaculaceae bacterium
ATAAAATCGTTGTGGTTGGTTTGGTAATTATATACGAACCGTGAATTGATTAGTTGCAAATCGCTGTCGTTCACCCGATTATCGCGCACCTTATCGAGCAATGAAATAAACTGCGGATTGTTCTGACGATAGATTTTCCTAAGCTCGATAGGCACCAGACTGATGCTGCTGAAAGCGAATGCATTGAAAAAGAAGAAATTGCGATAGAAACGACGAAGCACATCGCGCATATCGGCAGTAACTACCGGCTCAAGCTGAAATATGTCGCCAACGAGCAACAACTGCTTGCCACCAAAAGGCTCACGCATATTCTCGCAGAAAATCCTAAGAACCTTATCCATGAAGTCGATGATATCGGCGCGGACCATCGAAATTTCGTCGATTATAATCAAGTCGAGCTGCTTGAGGAGCTTGATTTTGTCACGCGAATATTTCAGCGTCTTACGGATGTTGAGCGGACGAAAGTCGGGGTCGTCAGGGAGAATCGGTTTGAAGGGAATCTTGAAGAAAGAATGCATGGTCATTCCACCCACATTAACAGCCGCGATACCTGTGGGAGCCAGTACCACGAACTTTTTGTGGGTGTTGTTACATATATACTTCAAGAACGTACTCTTCCCCGTACCAGCCTTTCCGGTAAGGAAAATCGACTGGTTAGTTTCGTCGATAAGCTGCCAAAGGGTACGGAATTCGGCGTTATCGAGATCGAGGTTGTCCGGTAAACTATATTTCTCCATAATGCAAATTTACTTAAAATCCGCGATGTTTTACACCGTCAGAATAAAGAAAGAGCCTATCGTATGAAAAGATAGTGCAAGGTGGGAAAAGAAACTAAAAACTTCACTAGTTTATGCAAAGGTACTGATAGCAGTCAACCATTTTTAGCGAAAACCGCCACTCATTTCAATATCGTATAAAAAAGAAGCCCGGGGTTAACCGGGCTGAATCACTTAATAAATATATGTATTATTGTTGTTTAGAAGCGAACACCAAGTGTTACAACGAACTGATGATTGTTGTCGGAAACCGAAGCTGTAGGCGATGGCTCGATACCGCCCGAATAGTTAACCGGCGAGAATGCGTGGAACTCGTTGTCGCGGTTACGATACACGTAGGCAAAGTCGATGTACGCACCAGAGAACTTGTAGCCCAGTCCGCAGGTAACATATTGGGTTTTCTTTACGAAATTATACGAAGGAATTGTACCCGAAGTGAATATGTCAACCCGATTGTTGAGCACATCTTCGTTAACGGCGCAGTCTTCGTAAGAATAACCAGCACGGAGACTGAGTTTCGGAGTTGCACGATACTCCAGACCTACGCGGTAAGTGTTGCCCGGACAATAATATTTGTCGATATCGTTGTTTGAGTCGGTATACTCAAATCCACGGCTGTCGGAAAGCGACATATTGTTATAACCGGTGTATTGGTAGTCGAAACTGACAATTGCTTGCTTACCCAGCACAGCTGCAGCGCTGGCAATGAATTTCCACGGGGTACGGAGCTTGTAGTATGTTTCGCTTGCTACACCTTCGTTGGTGGAGGCATTTCCCTGAATACCGTTGCCATAAGCAAACGATGTGCCTGCCACATAAGTATCGGTGAGTTCGTAATAGGTAGGCGAATGGAATGCCAATCCGAAGCGCAACTCGTTGATAGGCTTGGCAATGATGCCGAACTTGCAGTTCCAGCCGGTACCAGTGGTTCGGAGTTGGTTCTCGAGGCCATAATCGGCATAGCCATTGGTGATAGTGCCGTCATCGTCGCCAACATAAGCATTGTCGAGCGATTCGCCGTAATATGTGTAGGCATTGTAGTTGATGTCGGTGATTCCTATACCTACGCCCCAATACACGCTATTCATGATGTTACCACCAAAGTTGAACGAGAACTCGTCGATACCACCCGATTCGATGGTTTCGAATTCTGCCGCACCGGTAGTTCCATCGCCAAGGAGACCTTGGAAATCTACGCCTTGCGAATTGGGGGTAATCATATAGCTATCGTAAGCAAGCACCGAGAGCCATGGGGCATTTCCGTAGTATCCACCAGAAACGATTTCCTGGTCGGTGTATCCGCCACTGTTTGTTACTCCGGCAATATAGTTGCTGAGCGAGGTGCGCATAGAGCCGAATCCGCCTCGAGTGCGACGATTGAGCGAAATCTGACGATTATAAGAGAAACCCCAGTTGAAATTGGGCATTACCTCGGAATTCAGTTTATATACTCCAACATAACCGGCAGTGTTGCAGCTTGCCACGGTGTTAGAATATTTGCTGCCATAGTCGGCCTTTGTCGACTGGAAATTGATTCCGAGCGTGGCGCATGCATCAGAGCTGCGATAAACGCCGATACCTGCAGGGTTCTGAATTAGAGTGCTCATATCGCCGCCAAGAGCGCCGAATGCACCTGCCATCGACATATAGCGTGCTGTACCGCGCAAATCCTGCTGCGAAAGCTGAAAGGCATCGATTGCACCCTGTGCGTTAGCCAACACAGGGAGCAATGCTGCTGCCAATAATATTGATAATTGCTTTTTCATTATTCAGATAACTTAAAATGCTGTATAAAGTTGATGTTAAGGGCTATGCCTATGTCATTAACGACGGCCACCACGGCTGCCTCCGCCACCGAAGCCACCGCCACTGCTGCGGCTACCGCCTCCACTGAATCCGCCACCACTGCTGAAACCACTGCTTCGGTGCGATGAGCCGCTGTTGAACGAATTGCTCGACGATGAGCGATTACTTTCAAACGAATTTTGACGGCGAGTTTCGATATTGTTGCTGTTATATCGGCTTGTGCGTTCAGGAGTATAGGAATTACTTCTGCTACTGCCCGAAACCGAGCTACGGCGGTTGTTAGGACGATATTGAGAGCCGCTGGTGGTTGAGCCGGCGCTGTTTCCACGGTTTACGTTGCTGGCACGCACTCCGCCTGATGATGGACGACGAGTGGTGGCATAACCCGGGCGGCCCGAGGATGTTGATGTGCCACGAGTGCCGATACCTGAAGGACGACGTGTGCCGACATTTCCGAATGAACGACGGCCGTAATCGTTATAGGCATAAGAGTGGCCGTAGTGAGGATAAGGAGCGTGCCATCCGCCACCATGCCAGTGGTGCGACCATCCCCAACCACAATAGTGCCAAGGCGAATACCACGATGGGCCAAACCAAGGGTCGTAAGCCCAATTCCATCCCCAGCTCCACGACCATGGCGAATAGTGCCACGACCAGTGGTACGACGGGCCCCAATAGTCCCAACCCCAAGCAGGATACCAGAACGAAGGAGTGAGGGCAGCCACCGTGTAGGTTAACAAAGCAGCATCGTAATACAAATCGGGAGTTTCCACGATAACCACCGGATTGTAGAAGGCGCGGATGCGCTTTGTGTAGGTGTAATCGTCGGAACCGTCGGTTGCATACGATTCGCTGTATTGCTGCGAAGAAGCAGCCGAAGAGCTTTGAGCCACCGAAGAGTCGTCGGCAGGAGACTCGTAAACTTCGTCGGTGTAGCGTCGGTTATACTCGTCGACATCTCTGCCGTTCACGATTTCGCTACCATAACTGTAGTTGTTGATGGCGGCATCGGAAGCGGCATATGCATTATACTGGTAATCATTGTTGTCGTCAGCGACCGAATACACTTCAACCTGCTTCGAGGAAGAGGAAGTAGCTTTAGGCTTTTCAACCTTGGTGTCCTTAGAAGCATCGTAGTAAATATCGTCGTAGTCCTGAGCAGCTACATTCATCGTTGTCATTACTGACATTACCGATACTAATAAAACATCTAATCGCATAATTAAAAAATTTAAGTCGTTTACTTATATGACTAACCTCAAGGCAAAAAGTTTAATAGCAACCAGAGCCCTGCGGATAGTTTTTGCTAAATTAGTAAATAATGCGAAATCACGCAATCAAGAGGCGGATATATAACACTATTTATGACTATTTGTATAAAAAGAAGGACAATAATCGTGCCATTTAGGGCAATATGGAAATAAAGTTGGGAATAATGTTGGAAACTTAATGGGAAATGACGAAATTTGGCATAGTTAAACAACAATAAAAACTGAGATATATTATGATTCGTTTAAATGTATTTATTCAGGTAAGCGCTGAGAACCGTGATAAAGTGTTGGCATCAGCCAAGGAACTTGTAGCAGCATCGTTGAAAGATGAAGGCGTAGTTGCCTACGATGTATTCGAGAGCTCAACCCGCCCCGATGTGCTCATGATATGCGAGACTTGGAAAAACGAGGAAGTACTTGCTGCCCATATGAAGGCTCCACATTTCACCACATTGGTTCCGGCCATTGAAGCGCTTGCAAAGATGAAGCTTGAGCAATTCACATTCTAAGCTTCAACAATGCGGTATCTGAAAAAGGCGTGCTGAAACAGGTTTCCGGCACGCCTTTTTTTAGAATTATTTAAAACGGTGCGAAAGCCAACGACGTAGCGGCTCGTCGTAGAATTTCAGGCACAGATAAGCAAACAGAACGTTCCACACATACACACCGATTGCCAACGGCCACGAGCCGGC
>JBJEKE010000085.1:0-4543 GCA_051878475.1 Muribaculaceae bacterium
CAACGTTGGCTGCACGTCCAACAGCCAGAAGCACCAACGGTGCCGATACTGATTTGTCAGCGCCTTTAATCTGATAGTGCACTTCAAGGCCATCGGCTTCTTCGTTCACTCCGGTCACTGCGGCTGAATTGATGATTTCTATTCCACGGCTTTTCAGCGCGGTTTTAAGTCGCTTGCTTATGTCGGTGTCGAAGTTTGGCAGAATCTCCTTTGCGTATTCCACTACAGTGATTTCGGTGCCGAAGCTGCTGAATATCGATGCAAACTCCAGACCGATGACGCCACCGCCGATAATCACCATCTTCGCGGGAATGTGGTCGATGTTGAGAATCTCGCGCGATGTAATCACCCCTGGCAAATGAAGCCCCTCGATTGGCAGATATTTGGTTACCGAACCGGTGGCTATCACAATGTTGGGTGCAGAATATGTTTCGTCGCCCACTGCTACGGTGTGGGCATCGACAAAGCGTGCTGTGCCCTTAACGTATGTTATGAGTTTGTTACGCAACAGAAACTCCACACCGCTTACCAGTTTACCCACAACCTCGCTTTTTCGCTCCATAACGCGGTCCCAGTTGGCGCTGTAGCTCACCTCGAATCCAAGATTGGCTGCATCGGCAAGGGTATCGGCCACTTCGGCGCTCTTGCAAAGTGTCTTGGTGGGTATACACCCCTCGTTGAGGCAGGTGCCGCCCGGCATGGCTGCCTCAATGATTGTGGTGCTTAGTCCATTGGCAGCGGCCTCGACGGCTGTTTCGTAGCCGCCGGGACCCGCTCCGATAATTATAATGTCGCTTGTTGTCATTGTGCAATAAGGTCGCGATAGTTAAGAATCGGTTTGCGTGCTGCAGTGGTTTCGTCGAGACGTCCCACCAGAGTGGTGTGGGGTGCTGTCTTCACTGTATCGGGCTCCTCAGCCGCCTCTTTGGCAACCTTGCGCATCACCTCGATGAATTCGTCGAGAGTCTCCTTGCTTTCGGTCTCGGTCGGCTCAATCATGATTGCCTGATGGAACAGTAGCGGGAAGTAGATTGTAGGGGCATGATAGCCGTAGTCGAGCAGACGCTTGGCAACATCGAGGGTGGTTACTCCGGTCGATTTGTCCTTGAGTCCGTCGAACACGAATTCGTGCTTGCAAACGCCCGATATGGGTAGTTCGTAGCAATCTTTGAGCTGTTCCTTGATGTAGTTGGCGTTGAGCGAAGCCATCGGGCCTACATTCTTCACGTTCTCTTTACCGAGCGACAGGATATAGGTGTAAGCCTTCACCATTACACCGAAATTGCCGATGAATCCCGAAATAGAGCCAAGCGAGTCGGTGCCTTCGTCGATGGAGTATGAGCCGTCGGCAAGTTTGCTTACATGTGGATTAGGCAGATAAGCTTCCAAACCGGCACGCACACCTACCGGGCCAGAACCCGGACCTCCGCCACCGTGGGGTGTCGAGAAAGTCTTGTGCAGGTTGATGTGCATGATGTCGAATCCCATGTCGCCGGGACGGCATTTCCCCAGCATCGGGTTAAGGTTGGCTCCGTCGTAGTAGAGCAAGCCACCGGCTTCGTGCACCAGGCGTGCTATCTCCGGAATTTCCGATTCAAAGATGCCCAGGGTGTTTGGGTTGGTCATCATTATGCCGGCAATTGTGTCGTCGAGCAACGGTTTGAGGTCATCAACGTCGATGGTGCCTCGGGCTGTGGATTTCACCTCCACAATCTCCAGACCGCACACAGCTGCGCTGGCAGGGTTGGTGCCATGGGCGCTGTCGGGAACAATCACGCGAGTGCGGCGGGTGTCGCCTCGCTTGGCATGATATTGGCGCATCACCATCAGACCGGTAAGCTCGCCGTGGGCTCCGGCAAACGGATTCAGCGTGAATTCCGACAGTCCGGTGAGCTCGGCAAGTGAGCGTTGCAGGTTGTAGTACAGTTCAAGTGCACCTTGCATGCTCTCGGCCGGCTGAAGCGGATGGATGGCTGTGAATCCCTCAAGATTCGACATATCCTCGTTGATTTTCGGATTATACTTCATTGTGCAGCTGCCCAATGGATAGAATCCGGTGTCGAGGCCGAAGTTCTTGTTGGAAAGGTTGGTGAAATGACGCACAACGTCGAATTCACTCACCTCGGGAAGCAACGGCTCTTCATCGCGGCGTGCAAACGAAGGAAGCGCTTCGAGCGAATATTCTGTATGGCTGCTTTGTGGCAGGCTGTAGCCGCGACGGCCGCTCTTCGACAGTTCGAATATCAGTTTATCGTATTGTTTCATCTTCAAATGCTCTTGATTACGTTCAACAAATGTTCGATTTCTTCCTTGGTGTTGTTCTCGGTTGCGCAGAACGAAACTTGTCCTTCTGCCACCTTAACTGCACCGAAGATGCCGTTGGCAAGCAGGTGCTTCTGCAGCTTCTCTATGTCGAGGTCGGTGCTGAGCACAAACTCTTTCAGGAATGGCTTGTCGTAAGCCGGCTTGAAGTGGTTGCTCTTGCACAGTTCGTCGTGCAGATAGTGGGCATTGGCATAGCTCGAAGCATTCACCTCTTTCATGCCGTCGCGTCCCATAAGCGACAGATACACTGTGGCGTAGAGTGCCATCAACGACTGGTTGGAGCAAATGTTAGAGTTGGCTTTTTCACGGCGTATGTGCTGTTCGCGAGCCTGTAGTGTAAGCACGAATGCACGGCGGCCGTTAACGTCGTGGGTGGCACCAACGATTCGTCCAGGCATCTTGCGCACCAGGTCCTTGGTGGTAGCCATGTAGCCTACGTATGGACCACCGCAACTCAGCGGCATGCCGAGGGTTTGGCCATCGCCGCAAGCGATGTCGGCACCCCATTCGGCCGGCGACTTGAGCACTGCCAGAGCCGACGGGTCGGCATACATACCCAACAGGGTCTTGTTGCTGTGCAGTGCGTCGGCAAGCCCGGTGTAGTCTTCAATGATGCCATAGCGGTTTGGCTGGGCGACAATCACACCGGCAACATCGCCGGCAGCGGCGGCTGTCTTGATGGCTTCGAGGTTGCTGACACCGTCGACGGCTGCCACTTCCTGCAAGTCGATGCCATGGAAATGGGCATAAGTGCGCATCACACGCATCACATGCACCGGCATAGTGGCAGATACGAGTACCTTGTTGCGCTTCTTCGATGCTGTGACGCACATCATCATGGTTTCGGCCGCAGCTGTCGGGCCATCGTACATCGATGCGTTGCAGCATTGCATTCCGGTGAGCTCCGACATCATGCTTTGGAACTCGAAGATATATTGCAGAGTGCCTTGCGATATCTCGGGCTGGTAGGGAGTGTATGCAGTAAGAAACTCCGAGCGCTCAATGATGTGTCCCACCACCGACGGAGCATAGTGGTTGTAGGCACCGGCACCGGCAAATATGCTGCACACTTGGTTGCGGTGGCTCAGATTGCCGATGAATTGGCGCACCTCGGTTTCGCTCATCGATTCGGGCAGGTCATAGTCGCCCTTGAAGAGCATGCTTTCGGGGATGTCGGAGTATAGGTCGTCGACCGTCGTTGCTCCGATATCCTTCAGCATCTCGTCGATATCGCTTTGGGTATGAGGAATATACTTGTAACTCATAATCTGAGGCGTGTTAGCTTGTTATTCGCAGATTGCCTCGTAACCCTTGGCGTCGAGAAGGTTCTTGAGTTCTTCGGTGTCATCAACTTTCACCTTGATAATCCAGTTGCTGAAAGCATCTTCGTTGATGAGCTGTGGATTGTCGGCAAGTTCCTCGTTAACTTCAACCACTGTTCCGGTTACAGGCGAAATAAGGTCGCTGGCGGCCTTTACGCTCTCAACAGCGCCGAATTCTTCCCCTTGAGCTACTTCGTCGTCAACGTCGGGCATGTCAACGTATACAACGTTGCCAAGTTGATGCTGTGCATAGTCGGTGATGCCTACATATGCATATTCTCCTTCGATTCTTACAAATTCGTGTGACTCAGAATAGTAGAGTCCTTCAATTACTTTACTCATGGTTTTTATCGTTTTTGTTGTTTAATTGATATTATTTCTTGTATTTCTTTTCGTAGAATTTTTTCTTCACCACCTTGCCCGGGAACACTTTCTTGCGGATGCGGATATCAACCGGGGTGTCGATGGCTGCGTACTTGGCATCGATGAGAGCCATGCACACGCTGCGGTCGGTGGTAATGGTGTGGTAGCCGGTGGTTACCGTGCCTATCTTGTTGCCGTCGACTTCAATATCGTAGCCGTTGCGAGGAATGGCGCGGTCGAGGATTTCGATGCCCACAACTTTCTTGCTCACACCATTGGCTTTCTGTTCGGCCACAGCTTCCTTGCCTATGAATTCCTCTTTGTTGAGTTTCACAAACATTCCCAGCCCGGCTTCTATTGGTGATATCTCATCGCTCAATTCGTGGCCGTAAAGCGGCAGTGCAGCCTCAAAGCGCAAAGTGTCGCGGCATCCGAGTCCGCAAGGCTTAACTTCGCCGCTGGCAAGCAAGCGCTTCCATGCGTTGATGATGAATGCGTGAGAGCCGTAAATCTCGAATCCGTCCTCGCCGGTG
>JBJEKE010000086.1:0-4495 GCA_051878475.1 Muribaculaceae bacterium
GAGTTTAACTCAGGTGCGATTCTAATGCCCAATCCAGCCTGGGGTTTTAAAGTCAGGGTTATACCGGAGCTAAATATGGAGTTAATTGTAAGATAGGGTGTGCCAAAAGCATTGGTTTCGGCACACCCTTGAGCATTATTGAATAAATCAGGCTTTGTACGATGCTACCATTTCTGGTTCAAACTTGCCGATGAATTCGGCATGACGAGCTACTTCGGCCTCGCCAAAGCGGATGTAGTTGGCTGCAGAAGCATCGAATTCGCTGTTGCGGGTTGCATCTGAAATAAGCAGATATCCCATAACGATATGGCCGGCCATTTCAACGAGGCGGCGAGCCTGGAAGTCGACGTATTCGGTGTCCTTGGTGGCTGTTACCTTTTCAACTGCCTGTTCGAATTTGGCTGTCATATTAACGAGCTTGTTTTTGAGAGGAAGCAACGATTCAGCGTACGATTCGTTTTCATATTCCTTGATTCTGCCCAGATATGTGCCTGTAGTGACGTGGCGAATAGCAGCAACCACTTGAAGCTGTGTTGTTCCTTCGTAGATTGAAGTAATACGGGCATCGCGATATATGCGTTCGCAAGCGTAGTCCTTCATGAATCCGGAGCCCCCGTGTACCTGAACGCAGTCGTATGCATTCTGGTTGCAGAATTCACTACCCATACCTTTTGCCAAAGGGGTGAATGCATCGGCCAGACGAGAGTACTTCTTCATTTCGGCACGTTCTTCAGGTGTGAGAGCGCGTTCGCGGGCAATATCCTCGTAAGTCTTGTAGATGTCGACGAAGCGGGTGGTTTCGTAGAGAAGGCTTCTCGAAGCATCGAGTTTAGCCTTGATCATCGATACCATTTCAGCAACTGCCGGGAATTCGATAATGGCTTTTCCGAACTGCTTGCGGTCCTTGGCATAGGCAAGAGCTTCGCGATAAGCTGATTCGCTTACGCCAACCGATTGTGCTGCGATACCCAGACGGGCACCGTTCATCAGAGCCATTACATATTTAATAAGACCCAAACGACGTGAGCCGCAAAGTTCAGCCTTGGCATTCTTGAATACGAGTTCGCATGTGGGAGAGCCTTTGATACCCATCTTGTTTTCGATGCGGCGAACTGTTACACCGCCATCGTTGCGGTCTTAGATAAACATTGACAGACCGCGTCCATCCTTGCTGCCTTCTTCAGAGCGGGCAAGAACGAGGGCAATGTGTCCGTCGCCGTTGGTGATGAATCGCTTAACACCGTTCAAGCGCCATGTGCCGTCGGCCTCGTTGAAAGTGGCCTTGAGCATAACGGCCTGGAGGTCGCTGCCGGCATCGGGCTCGGTGAGGTCCATTGCCATGGTTTCACCGGCGCAAACGCGAGGCAAGTAGCGCATTCTCTGGTCTTCATCGGCAAATTCATAGATGGTTTCGGCGCAGTCCTGAAGTCCCCAGATGTTTACAAAACCAGCATCGGCACGGCTAACCATGTCGGCTGCCATGATATAAGGCACCAGAGAGAAGTTCAAACCATTATAGCGGCGAGGCAGTGATATGCCCATAAGTCCGGCCTGTACGAGAGCCTTAAGGTTCTCTTGTGTTCCTTGTGCGTAAACCACGTGACCATCGACTACGTGTGGCCCTTCGTGGTCAACACTTTCGGCGTTAGGCGCTACGATGTCACCGGATATTTCACCTGCTATTTCAAGGACTTTTTCGTATGAGTCCATCGCATCCTCAAAATTTTGGGGTGCATAGTCATATTTGTCAGCATCGGCGAAGTTGCGTTCCTTCAGTTCCACAATCTTGCGCATCAAAGGGTGCGAAAGATGATGCTTTAAAGCTGTATTGTCTGTGAAAAAATTTGCCATCTTCTTACTTTGAGTTCTTTTGGTAATACTTAATCAAACGTGGAACCACATCTTCCACTGTGCCGTTGATAACGTAGTCGGCAATAGAGTTGATAGGAGCGTTCGGATCGCTGTTGATTGAAATAATAATCGAGCTTTCCTGCATACCGGCTATGTGCTGAATTTGTCCGGAGATACCGCAGGCAATGTAAAGTTTTGGGCGAACGGTAACACCGGTCTGTCCGATTTGACGGTCGTGTTCAACGAATCCTGCGTCGACGGCGGCACGCGATGCGCCAACTTCGCCGCCAAGGGTCTTGGCTAGTTTGAACAGCAGGTCGAAGTTTTCCTTGCTGCCTACACCATAACCACCGGCCACAATGATAGGAGCGCCCTTGATGTTGATTTTCGACTTTGTGATTTGGCGATCGATGATTTTTACAACGAAATCCTCCGGGTTAGTGTATTTGTTGACGTCGAGGTTAACTACTTCACCGGTGTGGTTGGCGTTGAATACTTCTTTTTTCATTACGCCTTCGCGCACTGTTGCCATCTGTGGACGGCATTCAGGGTTGACGATTGTAGCTACAATGTTACCACCGAAAGCAGGGCGAATCTGAAGGAGGATGTTGGAGTATTCCTTGCCGGTCTTCACATCCTTGTGGTCGCCGATTTCAAGGCTGGTACAGTCGGCAGTAAGACCGCTGTGGAGAGCCGAAGAAACACGTGGACCGAGGTCGCGGCCAATTATTGTAGCTCCGAGCAGGCAAATCTGTGGCTTTATTTCTTTGAAAAGATTTATTACAATCGAAGCGTGAGGAAGTGATGTGAAAGGGTAGAGGCGGCTGTCGTCGCATTTATACACGCGGTCGGCACCGTAAGGAAACACTTGGCTTTCCACTCCGTCGAGGTTGCTGCCGATAATCAATGCTTCGAGGTCAATACCAAGCTTTGTGGCTAAGGTACGACCTTTGGTAAGCAGTTCAAGGCTCACATCGGCAATCTTTCCATCTTCAATTTCGCAATATACTATTAAGTTGTTCGATTTCATATTATTCAATTTTTAGATGATTGAAAAACCATTAACCGATTGTGTGGTTGGTTATCAGTTCCTTGATTAAATCCTCTATCTCGGCTTCATTGCCGCCATCGAGCACTTTGCTTTCCTTGGCGGTAAATACCACATTCTCTATGCCTTTAACCTTGGTCGGCGAACCGGCAAGACCAATTTGTTCAATGTCGGCTTCTACTACCTTTTCGTCCCATTCGTAGAGGTTGAGATATTCGCGGCTATCTACAAGGCGAAGCATTTCCTCACCGAGGTTGGCCTTTTCGCTTGGTGTTACGGCATATTTGTATTTTTGAACGAAACGTGCATTGCGCGGACGGCATGGAGCTGCACTGCCGTTGACTGTTACTACGAGTGGCAGCGGAGCTTCAACGGTTTCTACACCGTTTTTCAAGCGACGTTTGATTGTGGCTACACCGTTTTCTACCTTGATAATCTCTTCGGCGTAGGTTACTTGCGGAATGCCGAGTTTCTCGGCAACTTGAGGACCTACTTGAGCCGTGTCGCCGTCAATGGCCTGACGTCCACCAATTACAATGTCGAATTGCTTAATGTGCTTGACAGCGGCAGCAATGGCATACGAAGTGGCCAAGGTGTCGGCGCCGGCAAAGGCGCGGCTGGTGAGCACAATTCCGGTATCGGCACCGCGATACAAGCTTTCGCGAATTATTTCGCTGGCGCGCGGAGGACCCATAGTGAGCAAAGTGATTCGTGAACCTGGATTCTGGTCCTTTAACTGTAATGCTTGTTCCAAAGCGTTCAAATCTTCGGGATTGAAGATTGCCGGCAGAGCGGCACGGTTAATTGTCCCATCTTCTTTCATCGCGTCTTTCCCCACATTTCTGGTGTCGGGTACTTGTTTCGCGAGAACGACGATATTCAAACTCATAATCTTATATATTTGTTAATTTGGATTTCTGTGTTGAGCCTTCACAATGAGTGAAATGCTTAAACTCTGCAAATTTACAAAAAATGATTTTCAGAGACAACCAAATGCGGAAAAATTTCGTTAATAGAGTGCAAATGAAGCATTTTCCTTTAATTTGCGCATTGTCGGTGCATCGGAATATGTGAGTAATTGTCTGTTATGGAAACATAAGTGTTCATTATTGTAGTTTCCTCCTTTTGTTGTTGCAAAAAATGCCGTTGTTGACGATTGATGTGTTGTAGGCTTTATTAGATTTTTCGTATTTTTGCCGAACAAAATGACTTTTACAATGATTTTGACTCATTCTTTATCTTCACTTGGCGAATATGTACAGTTTTTGGGCAAGGTGTTTGCAGTGCCCGACAAGGTGAAGGTGTTTTTCCGTAGATATATCGATGAGGTGTCTAAGCTGGGTATCGATTCGATACCACTCGATGTGATTATATCGATATTTATTGGGGCTGTGTGTACCATACAGATGGAGCTTAACACATCATCGCCGTTGCTGCCGCGCTATTCGGTTGGCTTGGCTACACGTGAAATCATATTGCTTGAATTCTCGTCGTCGATTCTGTGTTTGATTCTTGCCGGAAAGATAGGCTCGAACATTGCATCGGAAATAGGCACAATGAGAGTTACCGAACAGATAGATGCGCTTGAGATAATGG
>JBJEKE010000087.1:0-18812 GCA_051878475.1 Muribaculaceae bacterium
ATAACTTTTTTCGACTCATCAAACTTTTCAAAATCCTGACGGTAATAACCAAACTTTACGGTCTCCCCAATCTCAAGTTCACCACTATCAATCGGTTCAATTTGCTACAGAATCTTAATAAACGTTGATTTTCCGACGCCGTTGTCGCCAATAATGCCAAGTTTGTCGTATCGGGCGAAGATGTAATTGAAACCATCAAGAATCACCTTATCGCCGAAACGCTTGGAAAGATTTCGCGCTTCAAATATCTTGGAGCCAATATAGCTGGAATTAATCTTAAGCGAAATAGAACTGTTATCGTAACGCATTGTAGCCTTTTGCTTCAAATCGTAGAATGCATCGATACGGTATTTGGCTTTCGTGGCCCGGGCTTGCGGCTGACGGCGCATCCAGTCCAATTCCTTTCGATATAAATTTGCAGCCTTGGCAATTTCAGCATTCTGCTGTTCGATTCGCTGAGCTCGCTTTTCGAGATAATAATTATAGTTGCCGTTGTAGTTATATACACTTTTGTTATCGATTTCGACTATTCGGTCGCAAATCTTATCAAGAAAATAGCGGTCGTGTGTAACCATCAGCAGTGTGATTCGGTTCCTCGATAAATAATTCTCGAGCCACTCTACCATATCGATGTCTAGGTGATTGGTAGGTTCATCAAGCAGAATCAAATCAGGCTTCTCGATAAACAGCTTGGCAATGGCAAGTCGCTTAATCTGTCCACCCGAAAGTGTGGATATTTTTTGACTGAAATCAGACAATTTGAGTTCAGTGAGAAACTGCTTGAACCGGTCCTCAAGATCCCATGCATCTGCAGAATCCATCTCAACAATCAAATCGGTGAGATCTTCGCCTTTTTCCAAGGCAAGTTCATATTGACGGACAACAGAATTGGCGATATCATTTCCCGAAAGGCATGCCTCAATTATAGTACTTTCAGGGTCAAATTCGGGCAATTGCTCCAGATAGCCCACTTTTATATCGTTTCGGAAAGTAATCTTGCCTGAATCGAATGTTTCACGACCCATAATGATATTCATCAGAGTGGTTTTACCAATGCCATTCTTTGCAATGATTCCCACTTTATCGCCTTCCGACAGATTTATGTTAATGTCTTCAAATATTATTCTGTCGCCGAACGATTTCGACAGGTTCTCTATCTGTAGTATACTTGCCATTCGTATAATTTTCGACAAATATACTCAATTTAACAACTATCAATCGTATATTTGTATACAAAATGTATTTATCATGAAAAAATATCTATTATCCCTTACCATCTTTTTATCAGTTTTCATTGTTGCTGACGCCACAAAAATTGCATTCTTGTGCGATATACATGTGTCACCGGGAAATACAAACGAATCGAAACTGAAAGAAGTTGTAAAAGCCATCAATTCAAGTGATGCAGATGTTGCAATTCTTGCCGGAGACTTGACAAACGAAGGCAGCGATGAAGAACTAAGCAATGTGAAACCTATCCTCGATGCAATAATAAAACCATTGTATATAATACCCGGCAACCATGAGACCACTTGGTCGCAAAGTGCATGCAAGACATTCACTGACATTTGGCATGCCGACCGCTTTATCACCGAAGTCGACGGAATGGTAGTCGTGGGCATCAATTGCGGCCCCTATATGAAAATGGGCGATGGTCACATTAAACAGGAGGATTTGATTTGGCTCGACAAAGTGCTTTCGGAACATAAAGGCAAACGTGTGGTATCAGTAAACCATATGCCTTTGATGCCCGACCTCGACAATTACATTGACTATATAAAAGTGCTCGAAAAATATAATGTCGTTACACATCTGTGCGGTCACTACCACTCAATAAAGTACTATAAAGGAGGCGACATCGATTGTCTTATAAACCGTGCTCTTGATATGCGCAACGACGATTACGGATACACTGAAATTGAGATTGTCAACGATTCTGTAAAGCAATGGAACTGCCGTCTTGAAGCAAAACCGGAATTATCGAATGCTTTCAAAATCAATGACAACCTACAGCCAATGCCCGATACCATTGCCTCTGCACAAGACATGCCTGCAGGTTTCAAGATTGAAATGATATATCGCGACAATGCTTCAATATTCACCCGTTTGGGAATTGATGGCAACAATATTTATTTCGGGAATTCACTGGGTTATATAAAAGCCATCGACAAGCATACCGGAGAAAACCAATGGGAATATAAAACCGAAACTTCGCTGTATTCACGTCCGGCTGTATCTGGCAAATATGTAATCATTCCCACATCTGACAAACGTCTACTCTGGTTCGACAAAAAAGGCAACATAATTAAGGAATGTGCTTCAGATGGACCATACGTGGCTGACGGACTCGTAGCCGGCAACATCCTGTATCAAGGAGGTTTGAAGAAATTTGAAGCATGGGACACTAAATCTGCAACATTGCTTTGGCGCTCAAACGCAAACAACTATTGTCAAGCTTGCCCATCTTTAAGGGGCAACGATATCGTGTTTGGAAATTGGGACACCAATTTGCGATGCCTCAACACAAAAGACGGCGAACTGAAATGGATATGGAACAACGGAAAAGAGCGTACACATTTCAGCCCTGGCAACTGCGTTCCGGTTGTAGCTAACGACAAGGTTATAATCGTGGCTCCCGACCGATACATGACAGCAATCGACCGTGTGACAGGAAAAACTATCTGGCGCAATAATTCGCATAAGTTCCGAGAAAGCCTTGGGGTATCGACCGATGGCAAACGTGCATATGCAAAGACTATGGACGGTGAACTTATCGCAGTCAGCACCGAAGGCAACGAATACAAAGAGCTTTGGATGGTAGATGCCAAACTGGGCTACGAGCATGCACCGTGCATCGTCGTGGAGAGTAAAGGTGTGGTTTACATGGGCTCGAGAGGCGGCGTAATTGCTGCAGTCGACCCAAAGACACATACACTCTTGTGGAACTATCGCATAGGCAATTCTGAATTCAACGGATGGGAAATCGACAAGAACGGCGATGTATACACTTCGCTTATCGAAGGCACAATATGGAAAGTATCGAAAAAATAGCCATATATTACCAAAAACAAAACAGCCGGCATGGGAATCCATTGCCGGCTGTTTTGTTCAATATGGTGTGTTTATCAGAGTAAATCAACTGAACGTTTGATAAAGTTGCTCAAAGCCTCGCCCTTCAACATGCCATTGCTCAGCAATGCAATATCGATGAGCTGACGAACAAGCGGTTGATTCTCGGCATATTCGCTGATAATGCCGGCTTCCTCCTCACGAAGATTGTTAACCTTCGACTCATTGTCAGAGATGGTTTTCTTTTCATCGTCGTTGAGTTCAGACTTCTTCCTGATTTCTGAAATCGCACTGTTTGTCTCGTCAATCTTGTCAGATACAGGTTTAACCTTGTCGGTGAGAGCCGCAGATGCCTCACTTATGATTCGCTTAACCACCTTATGGTCGGTGTTCAAAGTAAATGTAAAGCTGTCAGGCATCTCGCCATAGAAACTCATACCCGGCTGAAACGAAGCCATATCTTTCATTCGGCGCAGATATTCGCTTTGGGTTATTACTGTAGGGGCGGCACTTTCACCCATAGGCTGGAATGCAACGAAATAATCAGCCTTGTCAGTTTTCGGGAGTTGCGACTTAAAGAGTGTTGTTGCAATATCCTTGTCGAGCTTACTCAAATCGCACACTGCAGCATCATCTTTCTTTATAAGATTATCGAGTGTATCGCTGTCAACTCTTACAAATCGAGTCTTTTCAAGCTTGCTCTCAAGCATTCCAATAAAGTGGGAATCGAGCTGACCATTCATCAACAGCACACTGTAGCCTTTTTCTGTTGCGGCGTTTATATATGAATATTGCAACTCTTTGTCGGTAGCGTAAAGCACCACTATATTTCCATCCTTATCGGTCTGTGCACCTTCAATGAGTTTCTTGTAATCGTCTATTTTAAAGAATTTGCCTTCAGTGTCCTCAAGCAAGGCAAACTTCATGGCAGGCTCACGGAATTTATCATCGGACAACATTCCAAACTCAATGAAAATCTTAATATCGTTCCATTTCTTCTCAAATTCTTCGGCATTATTCTTTGCAATCTCCTCCAGACGCGAAGCCACTTTCTTGGTGATGTGCGAAGATATCTTCTTTACATTACTGTCGCTCTGCAAATACGAACGCGACACATTAAGCGGAATATCAGGCGAATCTATAACACCCTGAAGCAGCGTGAGGAATTCCGGCACTACGCCCTCTACCGAATCGGTAACAAACACTTGATTGCAGTAAAGCTGAATCTTGTTTCTGTTGATATCGATATTCGAATGAATCTTCGGGAAATACAATATACCGGTTAGTGTGAACGGGAAATCAACATTCAGATGAATCCAGAACAATGGGTCGTCCTGACCTGGCATTATGGCATGATAAAAATCAAGATAATCCTTATCGGTAAGTTCTGATGGTTTGCGGGCCCACAATGGCTCAACAGAGTTAATCACATTGTCGCGATCGGTATCAACATATTTGCCATCCTTCCATTCCTGTTCTTTGCCGGATACAATCGGTACTGGCAAGAACCGGCAATATTTTCTGAGCAGTTCATCGATTTTCGACTTCTCAAGATATTCCTTGTTGTCGTCGTCGATATAAAGGACAATGTCGGTACCACGGTCCTGCTTATCGGATTCTTCCATTTCGAATTCCGGCGAACCGTTACAACTCCAGCATACAGCCTTGGCGCCCTCCTTATACGAGAGTGTGTGGATTTCCACCTTGCTCGACACCATGAACGCCGAATAGAAGCCCAATCCGAAATGGCCGATTATGGCATTGGCATTATCCTTATATTTGTTAATGAATTCCTCGGCTCCCGAGAAGGCTATTTGATTGATATACTTGTCAATATCCTCTTCAGTCATACCGACACCTCGGTCGCTGACGGTCAATGTACCTTTTTCCTTGTCGACTGTTATACGAACCGACAAGTCGCCAAGTTCGCCTTTGAAATCGCCAACCGACGACAATGTCTTGAGTTTCTGGGAAGCATCAACGGCATTGGAAACCAACTCACGCAGAAATATCTCGTGATCACTGTACAAGAATTTTTTTATTACGGGGAATATGTTCTCAGTAGTTACCCCAATTGAACCTTTTTGCATAATGATATGTTATTTTTGTAATTTTCCGATTTTCAGATTAGCAAAAAAAATGCCACACTTAATATGTGGCATTCATAACGAAAATATGTCAGTTTATTATTTATATTTGCGCCAAATAATATCAATAAACGGGAATCGGTTATTACTGAACAGGCATTATTCCATATGTGATACCACCATTACATTGCC
Source organism: Muribaculaceae bacterium (assembly GCA_051878475.1). GTDB lineage: Bacteria > Bacteroidota > Bacteroidia > Bacteroidales > Muribaculaceae > SFRY01. The sequence continues at coordinate 5,349 of JBJEKE010000087.1, forward strand.
GGTTTCAGAGAAGTCAAGACGAAGTTTTGAACCTATAGCAGGATTCTCTTTCAGAATATACTCTGCTATCACATCCTCAACATATTGCTGAATGGCACGCTTCAATGGTCGGGCTCCATATTGTGCATCGAATCCTTTCTCCACAATAAAGTCTTTAGCCTTATCAGCGATTTCAATTGTCATGCCAAGTTCGCCTATACGCTGATGTATTGCTTTAAGTTCCTCGTCAACTATCAGTTTTACAGAGGTCTTATCCAGAGAATCAAACATCACGATGTCATCGATACGGTTGATGAATTCAGGTGAGAATGTACGATTCAACGCTTTTTGAATCACACCATATGAATAGTCTCTACCTCGGCTTTGTGTATTGAACCCTACGCCATTGCCAAAATCCTTCAATTCACGAGAGCCTACATTAGATGTCATGATAATAATGGTGTTCTTGAAGTCGATCTGGCGTCCATTGCTGTCGGTAAGGCGGCCTTCATCCATCACTTGAAGCAACATATTATACACATCGGGATGTGCCTTTTCAATTTCGTCAAGCAATACGACAGAGTAGGGATGGCGTCGCACTTTTTCGGTCAACTGTCCACCCTCATCATAACCCACATATCCCGGAGGCGCTCCGACCAATCGCGAGACTGTGAATTTTTCCATGAATTCACTCATATCCAAACGAATGAGCGAATCGGTGGTCCCAAACAGGAATTCAGCAAGTTTCTTTGCTAGAAGAGTTTTCCCCACACCAGTAGGGCCTAAGAATAGGAATGTTCCAATAGGACGGTTCGGATCTTTAAGCTTTACACGGTTTCTCATAATGGCCCGCGACACTGTTTCAATGGCTTTCGACTGACCGATAACCAATCCTTTAAGTTCGTCGCACATGCCTATCAGCTTTATGCCCTCGGCTGTGGCAATACGCTCAACCGGTACACCTGTCATCATAGCCACCACCTCGGCAATATTGTCAGCATCGATAACTTCGCGTTTCGATTCGAGTTCTTTTCCCCATTTTTCACGGGCTTCAGCCAGCTCAGAGTGCAGACGCTGCTCCAAATCACGGTACTCGGCTGCACTTTCAAAATTTTGGGCATGTGCTGCAGCAGTCTTGTTGGCACGCACTTCATCAATTTGCCTTTCAATGTCCTCGATATGCTTGGGCACTTCAAATGTCGTGATATTTGCTCGTGCTCCCGCTTCGTCAAGTGCATCGATAGCCTTGTCGGGGAAATTGCGGTCGCTCACGTAGCGTTCGGTGAGTTTTACACACGCCTCGAGAGCTGCAGGTGTATAGGTCACATGATGATGACTTTCATAATGCGGCTTTATGTTCTCAAGGATCGTGAGCGTTTCGTCGGCTGATGACGGTTCAACAATGATTTTTTGGAAACGGCGTTCCAAAGCACCGTCTTTCTCAATGTTCTTGCGGTATTCATCGAGCGTAGTCGAACCAATGCATTGAATTGTGCCACGCGCCAATGCCGGCTTCAATATGTTAGCGGCATCCATCGACCCAGTGGCATTTCCCGCACCCACAATAGTATGAAGTTCATCGATGTAGAGGATAATCTCACGGTGCTGAGTCAGCTCGTCTATAACTGACTTAATACGTTCTTCAAATTGTCCACGGAACTTGGTGCCAGCTACAAGCGATGCCATGTCAAGCGCCACAATACGCTTGTCGAAAAGCGTACGCGCTACTTTTCGCTCGTTAATCCTTATTGCAAGCCCCTCAATAATAGCCGATTTACCAACACCGGGTTCTCCAATGAGCACCGGATTGTTTTTCTTGCGCCGTCCAAGAATCTGAGCCACACGTTCTATTTCCCTGTCACGGCCCACAACAGGATCAAGACGGCCTTCCGAAGCCGCTTTACTCAAATCGATGGCATATTTGTCGATGGTTGGAGTAGGTGAATCAACGGCTTTTGGCCTACTGTTTTTGGTGACTGTCGACGACTCTCTGTTGTCGTCGTTCATTGCTCCATCGGGCACTTCATCATCGTCGTCGGCAAAACTCGGGCCTGCAACAGGCTGTTTTACAATATATTTATCTCTAATTTTATATTCCATTTACTCTATCATTAGCAAGGCATCGGCAATAATTGCCAATTCGCCCATTCATCTATAATAATATCTATGCTACAAAGATTATGCCAAATTTAATTCAAATACCATTGTCAGCAAACCAAAAGCCACAAAAAGCGTAAAGAAGCATCAGATTTATTGGTTCTAAATTGCTAAAAAAACGAATAAATTTAGTATCTTTGTAGAAAATTCGCAATCTGTGCAACAGACAGAACTGCCAGTTACGCAGACAAGAGAAATAATCATTTAATTACTGAACTAAATAAAAAATGTTAGACACTGATCGTATAATTGAGGTAAACATTGAGAAACAAATGCAATCAGCCTACATTGACTATGCAATGTCGGTAATTGTATCTCGAGCCCTGCCCGATGTCCGAGATGGCTTTAAACCAGTGCACCGCCGTGTGCTTTACGGCATGGAGCAATTGGGCAACACCTACAATGCGCCTCATAAGAAATCGGTTCGTATAGTGGGCGATGTTTTAGGTAAATTTCACCCACATGGCGACTCATCAGTTTACTACGCCATGGTCAGAATGGCACAAAGCTGGTCGTTACGATATCCGTTAGTCGACGGACAGGGAAATTTCGGTTCTATTGACGGTGACAACGCAGCAGCAATGCGTTACACAGAAGCCCGCCTGGCAAAAATGGGCGAGGAGATGATGCGCGACATCGACAAGGACACAGTGGACATGGTAAGCAACTTTGATAACACCCTCAAAGAGCCAACCGTTCTGCCTACACGATTCCCGAACCTGCTTGTCAATGGTTCGTCAGGTATTGCAGTAGGTATGGCCACCAGTATGCCGCCTCACAACCTGTCGGAATCAATCGACGCTTGCATAGCATATTTGGAGAATCCCGAAATAACTATTCCGGAGTTGATGCACTATGTCAAGGCCCCGGATTTCCCCACCGGAGGAACCATCTACGGTTATGCCGGTGTGAAAGAGGCATTTGAGACTGGACGTGGCCGAATTGTAATCCGCTCCAAAGCCGAAATCGAAACTGTCGACAACCACGAAGTGATTGTCATCACCGAAATACCATACAATGTTATTAAGGCTGATTTGGTGCGTTCGATTTACGAACTTGCCGAAGAAAAGAAAATCGACGGCATTTCAGACATCAAAGACCTCAGCAATAAGAAAAACGGTGTAAGAATTGAAATCGACATCAAGCGCGACGCCAACGCAAGCGTGGTTCTGAACAAGTTGTACAAGATGACAGCTCTCCAGAGCTCGTTTAATGTAAACAACATTGCACTGGTAAATGGCCGTCCGCAATTACTTAATCTGAAGGATCTTATCCACCATTTCATCGACCACCGCCATAATGTGGTAATTCGCCGCACCATGTTCGACAAACGCAAATCGGAAGCTCGTGCCCACATCATCGAGGGCCTTATCATTGCATCCGACAACATCGACGAGGTGGTAAGAATCATCAAGCAATCGAAGACCAACAACGACGCAAAAGAAGCATTATGCCAGCGTTTCGGTCTCGATGATCCTCAAGCGCAGGCTATCGTCGACATGCGCCTCGGCCAGCTCACCGGCCTCGTGCAAGAAAAGCTACATGCCGAATACGATGAACTGATGAAACTCATTGAATATCTCAACTCGATACTCACCGACGACAATGTGTGCCGAAGCGTAATCGAGAAAGAATTGCTCGAAGTGAAAGAAAAATTCGGCGATGAACGAAAGACCGAAATTGTATACGCTTCAGAAGAGTTCAATGCCGAAGACTTCTATGCCGACGACCAGATGATTATCACCATCTCACACATGGGTTACATCAAGCGAACAGCACTCACTGAATTCCGAGCACAGAACCGTGGTGGAGTAGGGGCCAAAGGCAGCGACACACGCAGCGAAGACTTCATTGAGTATATTTATCCGGCATCGATGCATAACTATATGCTGTTCTTCACCCAGAAGGGCCGTTGCTACTGGCTTAAGGTATACGAAATTCCGGAAGGTGCCAAAAACTCAAAGGGTAGGGCAATACAGAATCTTCTCAACATCGATTCCGACGATTGCGTGAACGCTTTCATCAGAGTTAAGCAACTTAACGATGCTGAGTACATCAACTCGCATAACTTGGTGTTCTGTACTAAGAACGGCATAATCAAGAAAACAAGCCTCGAGGCGTACTCACGTCCACGTGCCAACGGTGTGAATGCCATCAACATCCTTGAAAACGACAAGGTTATCCAAGTACGACTCACCGACGGCAACTCCGACATCATCCTTGCTAACAAATATGGCAATGCAATCAGATTCCACGAAAGCAAGGTGCGCAGCATGGGCCGTGTGGCAACAGGTGTGAAAGGCATGACACTTGCAAATGCAGATGACGAAATTGTTGGTATGATATGTATGCCTGCCGAAACTGCCGACAACGTGATGGTTGTATCGGAACAAGGTTACGGAAAGCGTTCGCTGCTTGAGGATTATCGCGTAACCAACCGTGGCGGTAAGGGTGTTAAGACACTCAATATAACGGAAAAGACAGGCAAACTTGTCTCGATAAAGAGTGTCAACGATTCTAACGACTTGGTAATCATCAACAAATCCGGCATTACACTCCGAATGAAGGTTGCCAACATCCGTGTTATGGGCCGTGCAACACAAGGCGTACGCCTGATAAACCTTGAAAAACGAAACGATGAAATCGCTTCGGTATGCAAGGTGTTGTCGGATGAAGAAGAAATTTCCGACGTTGATGAAACCATTTCAACAGAAACCAGTCATAGTATTAACGAAACGGAAATTGAAAACATCGAATCGGAAGACTTCGACAACAACGAGCCAGCCGATTCAGATAACAATGAATAAACAATAACCTAATTAAATAACTGAATTATGAAAAAATTCGCTCTATTTTTAATTTGCTCGCTGTTCGCTTCTGGAATGGCTGTAGCACAAAAAGGCGTTGTTGATGCCGCTGAAAAAGAGATTAAAGGATTTACCCCGAATTTTGTCAATGCACGCAACAACCTTAAGCCTGCACTGACCAATGCCGAAACCAAAGACGACGCTCGCACTTGGTTTGTAGCCGGTAAAACTGAATTCGGATATTACGACCAGCTGTTAGGAAAGAAACAGTTGAAACAGCCTGTTAACGACCTCGAAATGGGCAATGCTCTTCTTGATGGTTATAACTACTTTATGACAGCTCTTCCTCTTGACTCTGTTAAGGAGAAAGACAAAAACGGTAACGTGAAACTTGAAAAAGACGGCAGCCCAAAAGTAAAGACAAAATACTCAAAGGACATCATTGGGCTTATTGCCGGTCACTTCAACGACTTCACAAACGTAGCTTCATCGTTCTACGATGCCAAAGAATACAACAAGGCTTACGATGCGTGGGAAATATTCACAACTTTGCCAAAGAGTAACATGTTAGGCAAATTGGCACCTGAAGTTGCCGACACTATCATTGGCCAGATTCAATTCTTCCAAGGCATTGCAGCATGGCAGGGTGGCGACCTCAATAAAGCCGTTAACGCATTTGCCAAGGCTCGCAAATCAGGCTACGTGAAGAAAGAAGCTTTCGATTATGCACTTTCGTGCTATGCTGGCCTGGGCGACAACGATGGCATCATTGCCGTAGCCAAGGAAGCATTCCCAATTTTCGGCAGCGAAGACCCTCAATACATTTCTATCATGATTAACGACATGATAAACAACCAGAAATTCGACGAGGCAACAGCACTGCTCGATAAAGCCATTGAAGCCAATCCTAACAACGCTGAATTCTACGACGTAAAAGGTACTCTTTACGAGAACAAGGGCGATATGGATAGTGCAATCAAGTTCTTCAAGCAAGCCATTGAAATCAACCCTGAATACTCAAAGGCTCAATTCAATGTAGGTCGTTACTATTACAACCTGGCTGTTCAGAAAAACGAAGCACTCGACAAGAACCTTTCGGCTCAAGCATTCCAAAAAGTGTTTGAAAACGAATTGAAGCCTCTATATCTGCAAGCTCTTCCTCACATTGAAAAAGCTTACAAATTAGACAGTGAGAACTCTGAAATCAAGCATGCGCTCCGCAACCTTTATTACTTGCTTGGTGACGAACAGAAACTTAACGAAATCGAAAAAGGCTATTAATATATAGTTGTTTAATTAGGCGTGGGATGTTTTGCTATTGGCGAAGCATCCCACATCTAGTTTATACACTCTCGTGAAGTTAATGCTAAACAGAAAAATATTTAATTCGTTCATCACATGTATTATTAAATTTCAACATTTTATAATAGGATATTATCAAAGACATGAAATAATTTACTGAAACACATCCTTTTATTTAACATAATATCAATTATGAGCAAAACAATTATATGCTGTTTTATATTATCCAGGAGATTAAATTATCATTGAGCAACCGATTAAAGGCCATAATAGCGATAAACACAATCCAAATATTCAACTATCAAGGTATATTGTTTTTTTTTCACAAGTTTCTTATCTTTGCACATCGTAATGGGAAAAGATGTTTCCCTGCTATATTCTAATCTGTATTTATTCATACAAATTATATACCTATGTCAGAGGATAAAATTGAAATTACCGAGAACGACGAAAAAGGCTTGAACTTTGTAGAGCAAATCGTTGCCAACGATTTGAAAGAAGGTAAAAACGGCGGCAGACTCAACACTCGTTTTCCACCTGAGCCAAACGGATATCTTCACATCGGTCATGCAAAAGCAATTTGCATGGACTTTGGCGTTGCTGAAAAATTCGGTGGCACATGCAACTTGCGTTTCGACGACACCAACCCCGTTAAAGAAGATGTTGAATATGTAGATGCTATCCGTGAGGATATCAAGTGGTTAGGATACGATTGGGGCAACCGCGAATTCTATGCTTCTGACTATTTTCCACAGCTTTACGACCTGGCGATCCGCCTTATCAAAGAAGGCAAAGCATATGTTGACCAGCAAACTGCCGAACAGATTGCCGAACAAAAAGGCACACCGACTACTCCCGGTGTAGAAAGCCCATACCGGAATCGTCCAATTGAAGAAAACCTTGATTTGTTTGAACGCATGAACAAGGGTGAATTTGACGAAGGAACGTATGTGCTGCGTGCCAAAATTGATATGGCCAATCCAAACATGCACTTCCGCGACCCTATAATGTATCGCATCATCAAGACCCCTCACCACCGCACTGGAACAAAATGGAACGTTTATCCGATGTACGATTTCGCACATGGTCAGTCCGACTATTTTGAGGGTGTTACACACTCAATCTGCACACTAGAGTTCGAAGTACACCGTCCATTATACGAATATTTCGTCAAGGAATTAGCCGACGATTCGTATTGCCCACGACAGATTGAATTCAATCGTCTGAACCTTACCTACACACTCATGAGCAAGCGCAAACTGCTTCAGCTTGTCAAGGAAGGACTGGTTGCCGGTTGGGACGATCCTCGTATGCCAACAATCTGTGGCTTGCGCCGTCGCGGTTACACTCCGGAATCAATTAAAAACTTTGTGAATAAAATTGGTTACACAAAATATGAAGCCCTCAACAGCATTTCGCTGCTCGAGCATAGCATTCGTGAAGATTTGAACAAACGTGCAACACGTGTTTCGGCTGTTGTTAATCCAGTTAAACTCATCATCACAAATTACCCCGAGGATAAAGTTGAGACCATGGAAATGGAAAACAACCCCGAACAGGAAAATTCAGGAACTCACAGCATGCCATTTTCTCGCGAGCTCTACATCGAGCGTGAGGACTTTATGGAAGAGGCTCCAAAGAAATTCTTCCGTTTGTCAATCGACAAGGAAGTACGTCTAAAAGGCGCCTACATTATTAAAGCCACCGGTTGCAAGAAGGATGCTAATGGTAATATCGAAGAAATCTATTGTGAATACGACCCAGATACAAAGAGCGGTATGCCAGGCAGCATGAGAAAAGTGAAAGGAACCCTGCATTGGGTATCGGCCAATCATTGTATAAATGCCGAAGCACGCCTTTACGACCGACTGTTCAGCGTTGAGAACCCATCGAAAGAATCTGAGGAAAATGGCATCGACTTCCGCGAATTGCTCAATCCCGATTCGCTCAAGGTGGTTGAAAATGTGAAAATAGAACCTTATTTGGCCGAGAATGCCAAACCCGGCGATAAATACCAGTTCCAACGTATTGGTTATTTCGCTGTCGACCCGGACTCAACTGCCGACAAACTTGTGTTCAACCGCACCATCGGGCTTAAGGATTCTTGGGAAAAAGAACAAAAGAAATCATAATATCCCCTACTCTATTCTATCAATAGAAAAGCCTTGGACCAACGCCAAGGCTTTTCTATTATTTCAATATTATATCTCCAAAAAATTCAGGTCGATGGAAATCAGGCTTCGGAGCATCAACGGGCGCCCAACTTAGGAAATGAGGCAAACTGGTCTTGTCGCCACATTTATATAAGTTACCCATTAGCCTTACCGGAGTATTTCTTATGTCGACATTAATCACATCAAGTGGTATGGCAACAGTCAAACTCCATGGGAACAGGCCCTCCATCTCCTCGAACGGACGAGTTCCGCACGAAGCATATCTACGGATACAATCAAGAACCTCATCGCTAAGCTTTGTGTGTTGCTCTCGGTTTAAACGTCTCGAGGCATTGATAGTTCCGATGCAATTAAACTCAAAATTCCAATACTCTTTGTCGTCGGGATGCTTGACAAAGAATTCAACACAACTATCCTCGTAAACAGGCGAGTTATTTTCCCAGTTAACAGCGCGAAGATAATTACCACGGACAAAAAAATCGACATACAGATAGCGCGATGAGTATGCCATCGCAAATGCTGTAATTGGATGATATGGGAACTCATCGGCCCAGTTCCGGCATTCTATGCTATGCTTCTCCGAATTTTGTTCGAGATACTCACTTACATCTTCTAACGACATGGTATCGAGCGAATCCACTCGTTCCACTTCTATGCTCTTGACATTCATAACATTAAAAAATCTTTTAATCCCCACACTAAGCCAACCATCGACATTACTATTATCACAACGCCAATTATCCTATTGACTAGCCATATGCTACGCAAATTGAAATGAGCCCTTACCTTATTCACGAAAAAAGTAATTGTCAGCCACCAAAGCATGGCCCCGAGAACAATAAACACAAAGCCAAGCACAGTGATATAGATACTCATCTCTGGTTGAAGAAAATTAAAACGTGCAAATAAGCCTATAATGAGGAATAATATCAATGGATTGGAAAATGTCAAGAAGAATCCGGTTATAAAATCCTGTGTATAAGTGTTTTTCTGCTTAATATCACCCGGTGACTTCACTCTTCCTGCCGGATTTCGCTTTATCAAGTATGCGCCAAACACAAGAAGCACTATACTGCCCAATATCTGTATAATATTCTGGTTAGTCTCGATGAAATCTATTATAAACGACATTCCCAGACCGGTGAGCATACAATATATAATATCTGACATGGCAGCTCCCACGCCGGTGAAGAATCCGGCCCACTGGCCTTTGTTTAGAGTTCGCTGTATGCACAAAACTCCTATCGGCCCCATCGGCGCCGATATCAATATTCCAATGGCAAGTCCTCTTAATATTGTATATAAAGCTAACTCCATTTACTACACAAATTAGTACAAAGTTAAGTTATATATGGCTTATTGCAAAATTTTCATTCCTTAAATATGTGTCGGTGCGACTCATATCCATTCCACAAATAAGGCTAAAACACATGTAATCAACACTTTTCAGTTATTTGCTACATTAATTATCACCAAAATTTGCCATTTACCTTTTATATTTATACTTTTATAATTCCGAAAACCAATACACTCGTGTAAATGTACCGATTATTAATAATATTGTCAACCATATTGTCAGCCCTTAACTGCATGCCTTCAGAGTTGCTTTTCATCAACGAGCAGAACGGATTTCTATCGTATGGACAAGCTCAGAATGCAATTATCGACAATGGGAGCATTGTAATCAAGAACTCTACAGGGCGCAATATGTTCAATATTGCCGAATTAAAAGCCGAGGCTAAAGCCTGGAGGATAGACATTGTGATTGCAAACCTCAACAATGCCGAAGGAATAAAATACAGTTACACCACGGCCGATGGCAAACACCACAAAAAAGCAAACACTACATGGGGTGTCGTTTGGAATTACTCCGACAGTCTGAATTACAGTATTTTGGAACTCAAAGCAAACAATACCAGTCTATACGATTCGTTCGACGTAAGAAGCCTTGAGGCTACTGTATGCCAAATATCCGACGGGCGAGCCACGGAAATTGCCCGAAAAACAATTACTAAAGGCATCAACCTGTACACCGGCTTCAACAGAATACGTCTGGAATCGGTCGACGGCAAAATGACAATAAGCATAGGGCAAAAAAAGTTTACAGAAATAGCGGTTGTAGGAAACAGCACGCACAACCTCTCATTAGGCTATTTTGCCGGACCGGGCTCTAAAGTGGCCTTGCAGAACATAGTGTTTGAATACGAGCCGTTGCACATCAAATCGCTCACAACCAACTGGACCATAGATTCGCTCAACCGCCATTTCGAAAAAGCAGCCGACCCGATTGAAGGCTACTGGGACTATTTCGACCGCAACATTTCAGGAAAAGGAGTAATAATTGGCGGCAAATACTCATTGGCTATAGTGAAAACCGAAGCCGGTTACGACATCATTTATATCAGTGGAGCCACATCATCGGCCGAGAATTGGACCACCGGCATGAAAAAAGGCTACATTACCCCTACCCGATTTGTAGGCAACTTCAATTTGATTTGGTATGACTCGAACACCGAAGCAATGACCGACGACAACTATGTCCAGTTTGTTGACGGTTCAATCCTCGAAGCACATTTTCCTGTGGAAAAAAGCATGATTCGTTTTGTAAAACGCAAATAAGCTGCGCAGTTCATATTATCGATAATTCTTTGTGCAGTCCACGCCTATTTTGTAACTTTGCAATTGTATATAAACTCAATGTTATATGATAGTTTTCTTCAAAATAGGTGCAAAGAATGTATTTGCAGTTGAATCAAAACGGAAATTCGACCAGTGTGAACTTGAAAAGCTCCAATGGCTGTTCAGTGGAGCCAAGCATGTAAAATCAAAGTCGCTTAAAGGTGTATTCGTAGGACCACGTCGTGAAATGATTACCCCATGGAGCACAAATGCTGTTGAAATCACCCAGAACATGGGTCTGGACGGCATCTCTCGTATTGAAGAGTATTTCAAAGTTGACTCTGACACACCCGAATACGACAAAATGCTTCAACGAGTATACAAAGGTCTCGACCAAAGTATCTTCACCATAACCAAGACCCCAGACCCAATAGTTTACATCAATAATATTGAGGAATACAACATTCAGGAAGGCCTCGCACTGAATCCCGATGAGATAAATTATCTCAAAAGCCTCAGCACAAAGCTTGGCCGTCCGCTCACCGATTCTGAAGTGTTCGGTTTCTCACAAGTTAACTCTGAGCACTGCCGTCACAAAATCTTCAACGGCACTTTCATCATCGATGGCAAAGAAATGGAATCGTCGCTATTCAAGATGATTAAGCGCACATCGCAGATGAACCCCAACAAACTGGTATCAGCTTACAAGGACAATGTTGCATTCGTGGAAGGACCTCGAATCAAACAATTTGCGCCAAGAAACCCTGAACGTCCCGATTATTTTGATGTAACCGATATCGACACTGTAATATCGCTCAAGGCCGAAACCCATAACTTCCCGACCACTGTAGAACCGTTCAACGGCGCTGCCACAGGCACAGGAGGTGAAATTCGTGACCGTCTGGGTGGCGGCATGGCCAGTCTTCCCATAGCAGGCACAGCCGTATATATGACAGCTTACCCACGAAGTGAAGCCGACAGAAAATGGGAAATGGTGACAATGCCTCCACGCAACTGGCTCTATCAAACTCCAGAAGAAATTCTCATAAAAGCCTCAAACGGTGCTTCCGACTTTGGCAACAAGTTTGGCCAGCCACTAATCTGTGGCTCACTCCTCACTTTCGAGCACGAGGAAAACGGCAATCAGTATGCCTACGACAAAGTGATTATGCTTGCCGGAGGCGTTGGATTTGCCAATAAGCGCGACGCAATCAAGGGAATTCCAAAGCCGGGAGAAAAAGTTGTGCTTATGGGCGGCGACAATTATCGCATTGGCATGGGCGGCGGTGCTGTTTCTTCGGTTAACACCGGCATGTACGATAACTCCATCGAGCTTAATGCAGTTCAGCGTGCTAACCCTGAAATGCAGAAGCGTGTGTCCAACGTAATCCGTGCACTCGCCGAAAGCGAAAACAATCCTATTATCTCAATCCACGACCATGGTGCAGGAGGACATCTAAATGCCCTCAGCGAACTTGTTGAAGCCACCGGTGGAAAAATTGAAATCGGCAAATTGCCTATTGGCGATCCTACCCTTTCTTCCAAGGAGATTATCGGAAATGAATCGCAGGAGCGCATGGGTATGGTAATCGAAGAAAAAGACATTGATAAAGTGCGTCAGATAGCCGAACGCGAACGCGCCCCATTCTACGTGATCGGAGAGACGACAGGCGACAATCGTTTCGTTTTCGAGCAAGAAGACGGAGTTAAGCCTATCGACCTTGAAATGGCCGACATGTTTGGCAATTCGCCCAAAACCATAATGGTCGATTCAACCGTTAAGCACCAATATTCAGGTGTAGAATATAATCAGACCGACATCAACAGCTATGTTGAAACCGTGCTTCAATTAGAAGCAGTTGCTTGCAAGGACTGGCTCACAAACAAAGTTGACCGCTCCATTACCGGCAAGATTGCCCGTCAGCAATGCCAGGGTGAAATACAGGTGCCTCTAAGCGACTGTGGCGTCGTTTCACTCGACTATACCGGGACTTCAGGTATTGCCACCTCTATTGGCCATGCACCTCAAGCAGCTCTTGTAAATGCAGCTGCAGGTTCAGTACTCTCAATTTCCGAAGCACTCACCAACATAGTCGGTGCACCTCTTGCCGACGGACTTAAGAGTGTTTCGCTGAGTGCCAACTGGATGTGGCCATGCCGTAACGAAGGTGAAGATGCAGCCTTATACTCAGCAGTCAAGGCTTGCAGCGATTTCGCATGCGCATTAGGCATCAACATCCCCACAGGCAAGGACAGTCTTTCAATGACACAGAAATACGGTGACAAGAAAGTAATTGCCCCTGGCACAGTAATTATCTCGGCGGCAGGTGAAGTAAGCAACGTTAAGAAAGTGGTATCGCCAGTGGTACAAAACAAGAAGAGCTCGATGTTTTATGTCCCATTCTCAAAGTCGGCACTTACGCTTG
>JBJEKE010000088.1:0-4479 GCA_051878475.1 Muribaculaceae bacterium
AATGTCGCCAGCAGGAACGTCGGTGTCTGGACCTATCTGACGCCACAATTCTGCAACGAAAGCCTGGCAGAAGCGCATTACCTCCATGTCCGATTTGCCCTTGGGGCTGAAGTCGGAGCCACCTTTGGCGCCTCCCATGGCAAGTGTGGTGAGCGAATTCTTGAATGTCTGTTCAAACGCGAGAAATTTCAGGATCGACTGATTAACCGACGAGTGGAAACGGATACCACCCTTATACGGACCGATGGCATTGTTGTGCTGAATACGATAACCCATATTGTTCTGCACCTGTCCCTTATCGTCAACCCACGACACCCGGAACGAAAGGATACGGTCGGGCATACAAAGTCGCTCAATCAAATTGTAACGTTCAAACTCGGGATGCTCGTTATAGGCATCCTCAATTGTTGTCAGCACTTCTTCAACTGCCTGAAGATACTCCGGCTCGTTTGGGAAGCGTCTTCTCAAATCATTCAATACTTCTGATGCTTTCATTCAATACGTTTATTTATAGTGTCAATTATCTTGACTGTAGTAATTCGGCGACAAAGATAATCAATTTGTCGACAAAAATCTATATTTATCGAGAAAAATGTTACAATTTAGTTGAAATTAGACCAAAAAAGTTACAAGATTACATAATATTTATCATAAACATATGTAATCTTGTAATATGAGGGCGACGATTTCGGCGTCGGTCTACTTCAGGTTTCTGTAGAATGCTTCGAACAGGCGAGGCCTGATTTCGAGTTCATCGAAAGCGGTATTGCTACGCGAGGGGTTTACACGGTTACAGAGAAATACGAAAACCATATCGTTGCGCGGATCTACCCAGAACACTGTGCCAGTGAAACCCAGATGACCAAACACCGACGGGTCGGCGCAGCTGCATGTGGGCGAATTATCAGGATTGTCTACGTCAGGCTTATCGAACCCGAGACCTCGGCGGCAAGTAGGGCTCTTGGTGGTTGTAAACAAGTCGACGGTCGACTGCTTCAACACTCTCACTCCACCATACTCGCCTCCTTGCAGCCACATCTGGCACATCTTGGCCAAGTCGTTAGCACAACCAAACAGCCCGGCATTACCCTGAATGCCACCTGAGAAGCAGGCGAGCTCGTCGTGCACATAACCGTGCATTTTCTGTCGGCGCAGCATATTATCGAGCTCGGTTGGTGCTATCTGGTCGTCAGCGAAGTGTTCACGCGGGCGATAGGCAATTCTGAAGGCACCAAGTTTACGGTATATGTCGCCAACGTAGGCATCGTGGCCTATGCCGGTTACATTCTCTTCAATACGCATTAACGTGCAGAAATTCAAGCAACTATAGGCATACTGTTTTGTCGGCCTCAATTTCGAAGAATATATCCGCTGCATCAGCGTATCATAGGTGACTTTGCCACCATATATTCCGCGACAAATCTCAATGGGGAACTCGTCGCTGCGATGACTCGACACTATGTCGGTGCGCATCTTTGCACGCTGATTGCCGTACAAGTTGCGGTATACGTAAATTTTATGGCGTGCATCGCGACGCTTCGAGAACAGCGTGCCGGAGTAGGAATCGGGGTCGAACATAATGTCGTAAAGGTTGAGAGCAGGAACGATTCCCGACTCGTGGAACAGCAGCTCCTTGACCGTGATTTTCGCCTTATCCGTCCCCCGCACCTCGGGAATATAGTCGTCAATGGGGCGATTGATGGCTATCAGCCCCTCGTCGAAAGCACGCATTATGCCGGGCAAAGTGCCCATTGCTTTCGACACCGATGCCAAATCATATACAGTGGCCGAAGTAACGGGATGCTTTTCGTCGGGGTCAGTATAGCCGTAATTACGATTACAGAACACCTTGCCATGGCGAGCCATAAGCACCTGACAGCCCGGGAAAGCACCGGATGACACACCTGCAAGGGCAATGGAATCGACAAACTCGAGCAAACGGCTATCCACATCGGCACATTCAGCAACGGTATAGCCCAGACGCGAAGCCTTATATGAAAAACCGGCGCCGACAGGAGCGACATATGGAACCGACACCGGCAATGTGGCATTCACATCAATTCCACCAAAAAGTGCCTGAGCGGCATATTGCTGGGCAATCTCACCATCATCGTATGCAACAACGAGGCTCACATTGTCGCGATTCAGCAATTCAGAATAGATCGAAGCTTGGTAAGCCGAAGCAAAAAGCACTGCCACCACCCTACGGTTTGAGGCTACAGCTTGTGCAAGAGCCTTGCCATCGTCGTCCTTCATTATCGGTACAATCACAGCCGAAGCCTCAGCGATATCTTCGTCGGAATGCAAATCGGCATAGAGCCGACAATAATCGATAAAAGTTTTGCAACGTTTGTCGTAACCCGTTATCACTATATTCCCCAGTTCAGAGATGGGCAACAATCCGTCACTGTTTTTCACCACAGTAATTGCCCTCATCGACAGTTGATGCTGCATAGCGACAGCAATGGCCGAGTGCAATGTTGCCATCACCTGCTGCACGTTGAGTTGTCGACTTTGGCTGGCCCCAAGGGAATATTTATATTTCAACACCTTTCGGCATGCATTATCTACCTGAGCGATGGAGATTTCACCATTTTCGAGTGCCGAGATCATCTCATCGATGGCTTTAGTTAGGTTGGCAGGCTGAAGGAGCACGTCATTGCCCGCCTTGAACGCATTCACTGCCGGCGAACCGCCACCTGAAGCCCCTTTCATGTCAAGGGCATCGGTAAACACCAGCCCACGGAAGCCGATTTCGTGCTTCAGCAACCCATCAACTACTTTTGGGCTCATCGAGGTGGCATTCTCTGCATCAAGCGAAGGAAGAAGCAGATGGGCGGTAAGTATGCCACTTAGTCCGGCACCGACATAGCTTTTGAACGGAGCGATGTCAATCCTGCTGTATTCGGCATACGATTTGTCGACCATCGGCAGCGATTTATGCGAATCGGCCATTGTAGAGCCATGCCCCGGGAAATGCTTTGCCACCGACATCACACCTTCCGACTCTATGCCGCATGCAAAAGCAATGCCATTTGACTGCACAGTCCCAACGCTTTCGCCAAACGAACGGGTTCCGATTACGGGATTCAGCGGATTGATGTTTACGTCGAGTACAGGAGCGAAATTAACATGTATTCCCAGTGCTCGGCATTGGCGGCCTACCTCCTTGCCGTATTCATACATCAGCCGGGTATCGTTGATGGCCCCGAGTGCCATATTACGTGGATAAGGCACAGCATCGCGCACCCGCATCGCCACGCCCCACTCGCCATCAACGGTTATGAGCAACGGCGTGCGAGCCAATGAATTGGCCAAGTTAAGAATATCGACAAACTGCTTGACTGTTCCTTCCTCAAGAATCAATCCGCCCACATTTTCACGCACTACAATAGTCTGAAGCTGTCGCCGGCGCTCAGAGTCACCGGCTTCAGGCGAAATCTTAGCTACAAATAGTTGCGCCACACGCTGACGCTGGTTCAGAGTCGACATCACTGAATCGGCCCAACGGTCAGCCATTGTTGTGCTGAAAGAGTTTATCTGACTGCAAGCTGCGAAATATGCCGAGGCACATAACAGCAGTACTGATACTTTTATGTTACAATGTTTCATTTCTTCGACTTCAGTTTAATACCATAACCAGACTTAGCTACGCCAACAATAGTAACCGGCAACTTTCCATCAACAGCAATTTCGCCGAAAACAGCCTTGGCTGCACTCTCCTGTGCCACAGCATTACGGTCGTAGGCCATGATGGCCGCCAGATTCTCCTTGTCGAGCAAGTCGGCCATATCTGCTGTCTTATATGGATTGACGAAGAACACTGCCACCACCTTACGACCGGTTCGCAAGGCATTCTGCAGCAACTTATGCTGATATGCATCGCTGCCTGTAACCGGAAGTATAATCACGTCGCTGTTCTCATACACAAAATCGTAAGCCTTTACTCCGCTATGGTTTAGGCAACACTCCACGAACCTTTCACAACCTGCCACTTTCACCACACTCACGCCATTGGCATCGCCCAATGGTAGTATCGATGCATCGTTGCGGAAACAAGTCATTGAGGCATCGGCAATCTTATGGAGCAAATCCGACGAGGCCTCGGTGTTCAGCCTGCCGGCAATGCCCATAGTGTCGATTGGTTGGAACTCGTGGCAATGAAGCATATATTTATATCGTAGAATCTTTCGGCAATGCTCATCGACTTCATCTTGAAGTATTTCGCCATTTGCCACGGCATTTAGCACCGAATCGATTTCGGCAGGCACATTCTTGGGAGAGAGAAGCACATCGTTTCCAGCCATCAGTGCCCTCACCGATGCCGAACGTTCGCTTTGGGCGCCCTTCATTCCAAGTGCATCGGTAAACACCAGTCCACTAAACTTCATTTTCCTCCTAAGAAAATCAGTTACAACATTTGGACTCAGCGAGCAAGGAGTTGACGACGAATCGAGCGAAGGGACAAAAAGGTGGGCC
>JBJEKE010000089.1:0-4476 GCA_051878475.1 Muribaculaceae bacterium
CATCGAAGTAGGCTTTATCTGCAGCGATTTCAGCAATTCAACAATGTCGCGGCGGGCCTCAGGTTTGAGTTGTCGCTCAAGGATATACTCCTTACCGCCAAACTCAGGATTAAAATCCTTTATGCCTTCGCCTGCCACTCGTTCACGTTCAAGCAGTTGGAGTCCCATATATGCCGCACCAAGGTCGCCCGACACGCAAATCAGGTCGGAGTCGGATGCTCCATGGCGATACACAATCTCATCGTCAGTAGCCTCGCCAATGCATGTAATGCTAATATTCAAGCCCGTTCGCGATGCGCAAGTGTCGCCGCCAACAAGGTCAACACCATAAATCTCGCACGCAAGCTTTATTCCTGAATACAATTGCTCGAGATGTCCGACAGTGAAACGGCGCGACACCCCCAACGACACAGTTATCTGCTTAGGAGTGCCATTCATTGCATATATATCAGAGAAATTCACCACAGCGGCTTTATAGCCAAGATGTTTCAGTGGCATATACGTCAAATCGAAGTGTACCCCCTCGAGAAGCATGTCGGTGGTTACAAGTGTGCGTTTGCCGCCATTGTCAATAACAGCAGCATCGTCGCCCACCCCTTTTACCGACGATGGATTTTTCAGCACCACATCATCGGTAAGCTTGTGGATTAGACCGAATTCGCCAAGCGAAGATATCTCAACGTCTTGGTCCATTGCTTATTCCTTAAACTTATTGATAAGTTCCTTCATGATAAGTGTCATCTTGGGCTGCGCCAATGCAGCAGCCTGCTGCACCTCTTCGTGCGACACTTTTTCAACTATTCCTTCCACACCGAGGTCAGTGATTACCGATACACCGAACACTTCCATTCCTCCATGACGGGCTACTATAACCTCGGGCACAGTGCTCATACCCACTGCATCGCCTCCGATGCGGTAGAAATAGCGATACTCGGCAGGTGTTTCGAATGTTGGGCCTTGAGTACCTACATACACACCTTCAACCACTCGTATATTGTTTTCCTCAGCCACTTTCTTGGCATCGGCAATGAGACGATGCGAATATGCCTCGCTCATTTCTGGGAAGCGAGGACCAAGTTCCTCGTAGTTCTTACCGCGCAACGGATGCTCTGGGAACAGGTTGATATGGTCAGTGATTATCATGATATCGCCAATCTTGAAATCGGGATTCATGCCACCTGCAGCGTTCGACACAAACAGTGTGTTTATTCCAAGCGCCTTCATGACTCTCACCGGGAAAGTAACCTGCTGCATAGAGTAGCCCTCATAGAAATGGAATCGGCCTTGCATTGCCATGATGCGCTTGTTGCCAAGCTGACCAAAAATGAGCTTGCCGCTATGGCCTTCGACTGTCGAAACCGGGAAGTTCGGGATTTCCTGATAAGGGATTTCCTGTTTGTCGGTAATGTGATCAACCAGTTCGCCCAGACCGGTGCCAAGGATTATGGCAGTCTTGGGAATAATACTTACGTGGGCCTTAATATATTCGGCCGTTTCTTTGATTTTCTCCAACATAATCGTTGCTGTTTTAGTTTATCGTTTAATATTGTTTTTCTTGTTTATCAGCACTTCTTTAAGCCATTTATTGAGATACATTACGAAATCCTCGTTATGGAACTGCAGGAAGCTGACTGTAATCGGCGAATAGTAAATGTATCGCTTAAGTTCGTGCGGAAAATATGGATTACAGGCCAACCTCACTGCGTCCTTCTCAGTGGTTACAATTATCTTCCGGTTTCCGGGCAACGACTTGAACTTCGACGCAATAAAATCGAAATCACGACGATCGAACTGATGATGGTCGGCAAACTTTATGGCTTTCACCTTAGCCTTGAAAGTACGGAGATAGCGGGTAAACGGTTTCGGATTTGCAATGCCGGTAATTGCCAAAATAGTGTCGTCGGCTTGCAGCGAAGGCAACAGCGGCAAATAGCTCGACGCCTCAGGGAACACCGATATCAGCCCTCCATGCTGATAACGGGAAAAGAACAAACCCTGTGAAGGATACAGATTCAGTTCATTCTTTATTATGCGATAGTCGAGCGACTTTATAGTATCGGGGCATTTGGTGACAATTACAATCGATGCACGGCGCAATCCATCGATCGACTCACGCAAACGCCCATACGGCAACATATGGTCGTCATATGGCATACGGTTGAATTCCATCAGCACAACTGAAATGTCGGGCTTGAGTCTTCGATGCTGGAATGCATCATCGAGCACCACCAGATTGATTTCGGGATACAGTTTACGCAATTCTTCAATTCCCTTGCAGCGGTCTTCACACACTGCCAGATGAATCTTTCCGGAGAATTTGCGATACATCTGGTACGGCTCATCACCTATAACATCGGGCGATGAATTGGGCGTAGCCAACACAAACCCCTTAGTGCTCCGCTTATAGCCACGGCTCAGCACCGCCACTTTATATGTGTCGCAAAGCAAAGCCACTATATATTCGGCATGCGGGGTCTTGCCGGTGCCTCCAACTGCCAAATTGCCGACAACGATAACCGGGATGTCAAACGAATGCCCTTTCAGCATTCCGCAATCATACATCCGGTTACGCACCCATGTGACCATCGAATAGACCTTCGACAGTATCAGCAGAACACCATTCAATAATATTTTTACAGCCCCGCTCAAACCAGAAATCTTGTAATTACAGTTTTACAGCACAATTAAAACGCGCCTGCATACGGTCGCTATTAACCAAACGCTCTATTCGCTTGCGGGCATCAATCACCACATCAAATTCAGGAGAAAACAAGCGTGCACCGGCCTCCTGCATATAGTCGTTCATAAATTGGGTGAAGAAATCAACCGGCTCCGGCATAACCACTACATTATAATCGTCGGCAATGTCGAGGCTATTGGCCACATAGCTTATGGCTGCTTTGATATCGCCAAGTTCGTCAACAAGACCAAGCTTCAAAGCGGTTTCTCCGTCCCAAACACGACCTTCGGCAATGCTCTTGATGCTGTCGATAGGCATATTTCGTCCCTCAGCACACCGGCTGGTGAACAATTCGTAACCGCGATCAACCATCGCCTGCATTTCATGCTTCTGGAAATCGGTCAGCGGTTCCATTATGTTCATATAGTTATCGCTGTTTGTCGACACTGTCTTAAGCGACAAGCCAATCTTTGTGGTAATGTTCTTCAGGTTTGGCACCATACCGAAAATTCCTATCGAACCTGTCAATGTGGTTGGTTCGGCAAAAATACGGTTGGCGCCGCACGAGATGTAGTAGCCGCCAGAAGCAGCATAATCGCCCATCGACACCACAAACGGCTTATCTGTCTTCTTATATTTTTCAAGTGCCGCCCATATCTGCTCTGAATCGAAAGCGCTGCCACCGGGCGAATTCACTCTCATCACCAGGCCCTTTATATCTTCGTCGTCTGCAGCATCGAGGATACACTCTATCATATCCTTTGCCACAATCTGGTCGGGTGAGTTCGAATCGATTTCGCCATAGGCATACAGCACTGCAATCTTGTTCGACGAACGTCGCTGCGATTTTTTGTTGAGGAAAAGTCCTTTTGGCGTAACCATCTTCAGATCGTCATCCGAATCGGTATCAGTAAGCTCCTTCAGGCGTTCGTCCATCTCAAATTCGTAGCACGAGCCATCGGCAAGCCGTTTCGAAATAAGGAAATCTACCGGCTTTAGCATCAGCACACTGTCGGCTAACGAATTAAGTTCATCGACTTCGATTCCTCTCGATGCCGATATATCCTTCTTTATAGTATTCCATATTCCGGTAAGGAATTGGGTAATCTGAAGCCGGTTCTCATTGCTCATATCGTCGAGGATATACGGCTCAACGGCACTTTTGAACTTTCCTACCTTGAACACTTGCATCTGTACACCCACATTGTCGAGCAGTCCCTTGTAATATGGAATTGAGCTGTACAAGCCATGCATATCTATTACACCTTCGGGATTCACAAACAGGCTATCGGCCACCGATGCCAAGTAATAGTCGTTCTGAGAATACGAATCGGCGTATGCATATATCCATTTACCGGCATTTTCCTTGAAATCGACAAGAGCCTGACGCACTTCGTAACTCGATGTGATGCCCGACATGCTGCCATCGCCCTTGATATATATTCCCTTTATCCGATCGTCATCCTTTGCCTGATTAATTGCCGAGATTAATTCGGCAAGCACATAAGTTTTGCGTTTACCCGACATTAATACGTAAATGTCATCGGCCGACTGATTGTCGCGCTCGATGATTTCACGGTCGAGGTCGATATAAAGAATTGAGTTGTCCTCAATTAAAGGGGCTGTAGTGGAATCGGCTGAGGATGCCAATCCTATGATTGCTATGAACGTAAATACAAATGTAAGAGCCGAAAACGCAAACAGCGCCACTAACGACCCAACAAATGCCCCAAGGCTTACACTCCAAAATTGTTTCATTTTTGTTTGTAACTTAAAATATGCTATTGTTCTAATTT
>JBJEKE010000090.1:0-18741 GCA_051878475.1 Muribaculaceae bacterium
CATCGGCAGGAAGTCCATCACCACATCGTCATCGGTAAGGGTATCGAGCCGGCGCAGATGCTCGTCAATCTGGAGGTCGAAATTCGAGTGGGTCAGGATAACGCCTTTAGGTTCGCCTGTGGTGCCCGAGGTGTAAATCAGGCAAGCCATATCATCGGGGTTGGCAGCAGCCGAGCGGCGCTTCACCTCTTGGATAGTTCCGTCGAAGGCCGAATCACCGATAGCGTCGAGGTCGTCGAAACGCATGCTCGAGGTATCGTCGGCATCATACTTCACATCGTTCTGATACACGATGATTTTCTTGATGGCGCCGTTCGATGTCAGTTGCACTTGGCGGGCAATGTCGTACTGGGCTTGGTCGCCGACAAAGATAAATCGGATAGAAGCATCGTTAACGATATATTCCACCTGCTGCAGGCTGGATGTTGCATACATAGGCACCGGAGTTGCGCGGTTGGTGAATGCCGCGAAGTCGGTGATTAGCATTTCAGGGCGGTTTTGGCTGAAGATGGCAAAGTTATCGAGTTCCTTCATACCAATGATTTCAAAAGCGAGAGCGATGCGGTTCACGCGCTGGCTCAGCTCGTTCCACGAAATAGAATACCATTTGCCGGTATCCTGATTTTTGTGGCGTATAGCTTCACGATCGCCATACCTTGCGGCCTGCGAAGCAATCATTTCCACTAATTTGTTTGCCATTAGAGGTTCTGTTTTTATTATCTTGGCAAAGATAAGCATTTTTCCTCACATATGCGAATATCACACCCCATTAGGCTCACGGAGGTCATCATTATGCCACAATCTCGTGGGTTTTCAATGTTCGGCAAGTATAACGAAAAGGGCGTGCCTAACTGTTATCGGCGCGCCCCAAGATAATGGAAAAATAATGCTCAGCCAAATTGTAAGGCTAAAGCTATGGAAGAATTATTCATTTGTTACAGTTACAGCCTCGCCGTTAACGGTAATGTTAGAGCTGCCGTAGATGAGGCCACGTTCGCTACCGGTGAATGTGCATGCAGCATCGTAGGTGAATGTAACGCCCTTGCCGTCACCGGAGTTAGCATAAGCATACACAACCGGGAACTTGGCGGCATTGTCTCCAACAACCGAGAACTTAGTGTTTTCAACATTGGCAACAGTAGGATACTGGTAAGCATTGGCAGCACGGTTGCCCAATGTTAGAGCAGCGACAGGAACGGCATTACCACTGCCCCAGTTACCATTCTCGTATTTGTTGACCATCTCGTCGGCATCAGTGTCGGCATAATCAACTACCAATTCACTATCCTTGATAGTAGTGTTACCGCCACGGAGGATAACGCAGTGGTCAGAACCATTAATCTTGCAACCGGTTAAAGAAAGAGAACCGGGAACGTTGATTATAACAGGGTTAGAACAGTTAACCGTAGTGTTTTCGAGAGCAATATTAACATTTTGTTCAGCAGAACTTGCATTAGTGCCTACGCCCCAGCAACGAGCGTTGACAGTACAGTTCTTAACTGTGAGCTTGCCGCTTTCAGTTACCAAGAAACCAGAGGCATTTGTGTTGATTTCAACATTATCGAATTCAACTTCTGAGGTTTGCTGGACTTGAACATTTGAAACGGCAATATTGGATGCAGAAGCCACTAACTTGCCATTTGATACCTTAAGTTTACCATAAGCAGAACCAATTACCTTATCTTCGGCAATGGTAAGAGTGTTACCATTCAGGTTTAAATCGAGCTCCTTGTCGGTCGGAACTACAAGATGTCCGCCTTCAAAAGTTACGTCAGCACCAAGAGTGAGGCTGATGGTGTTAGAAACAGTGTTAGCCAATGCATTCTTGATGTTCTGGGCATCGGCAACAGTTCCGGCAACAAGTTTTGTAACGGCAGAAGCAAAGTCGCCATCGTTTACCGGACGGCCGACAACGGCACCTACAGTGGTCTGTGCAGCATCCTTGTAGCCATTGGTGTTGTCCTGAACGAGAGTTACATTATCTACCGAACAGTCAGTTACAGTGCCGTCAAAATAGCCAGCAATACCACCGAGGTCACGATAAGCGCGGATTTCAACGTTCTTAACCGAGCAATTCTTGATTTGGCTGCCGGTTACAGTGTAACCCATGATGCCGCCAACCTTGTCGCCATTGTCCCATGAGCCGCTTACGAGCTCAGGAGAAGAAGCGATAACACCGCCATCAACGTGGCAGTTCTCGATAACCACTTCAGCAACAGAGTTGTAAGCACATATAGCAGCTGCATAGTGAGTGCTCTTTACATCTACGTTCTTGAGAGTAACATTCTTGATGGTACCGATAGTAGAACCAAAGAGGCCTGCAACGGCATAATTTGGAGTTGAATCGCCGACGCTCATGTTAGCGATAACGTGGTTCTGACCATCGAAAGTACCGGCAAAAGTAATGCCCGGATAAGAAACGAGGCCACCGATTGCAGTCCACTTTGCGCCGAACAGGTCGATATCGCTTGTGAGCTTAACAGTCTTGTCTTTAAAAGTGGTTACGCCTGTGTTAACCTGCTGTGCCACCCAAGCGAGCTGAGCAGGAGTAGCTACTTCGTATTCACCAGCGGCATTTACAGTAGCAGGCTGAACGTTGCCGTCCCAATTGGTGTATTCGCCATCATAAATCGGGTCGATGGTGATGGTGAAAGTAACGTTACCGGTGAGGAAGCTACCGAGAATGTTTGTACGATAGTTGCGCTGAACCGGGATGTTCTCCAAGCCGTTGGCCAGAGTGATGTTGCGGCCATCGTTGGTAGCCAGAGTGTATTCAACACCGGTAGTGGCCTTTGCTGCACCTGTTGTGGCATCATTAACGAGGATGTAGCTCATAGATAGATACTTGTAGGCAGTGCCTTCAACGGTGAGATCCTCAGCCGGAACAGTGGCTATGGTGTATTCAAAGCTTGTTTCGCCCGAAACTGTGCCATCGAGAAGGTTCATGGCATTTGCAGCGCTTGTAACCTTAACCGAAGAGTTGACGATTTCAAGACCGGCAGCCTTTGCAGCATCGAAGTCAGCCTTGTTCTCGCCCACGTTGATTTGAGCGAACGGACGCTTGAGCACTACGTTCATCGAGCCGTCGCCTTCAACAAAGTAAGAAACCGAGGCATAGAATGCATCGCGGCTTTCGTCGTTGTTAGCGCCTGAGTAGTCAACAGCGAGGTTCATGTTGTCGTCGACAGTGTAGGCCGAGCAGTCGGCATCCTGGGCCCAGAACACGATTTTGTAGGTCTGGCCCTTGGCAAGGGTAAGAGTTTCGTTGGTTGGGAACGAAACGTTGGTCTTTTCTACTTTCTGAATGCCCGACACGCGGGTGCCGTTGTTGTCGAACACGGCATACACGAGTTTGTCGGCTTGTGTGCCATCGCTAATGGTACGCGATTCAAGACCACTCTCCACATTTACAGCAAAATTCACTTTTGCCTGGCCTTCACCGGCCTCGAATTCATCATTGGAGCAAGAGGTAGAACCCAGAAGGGCCATTGCTGCCAATGCGCTAAAGAAAAATAACTTTTTCATTGTTGTAAAAGATTAATAATTAGACGAATAATATATTTAATAGAATCAATTAGAAAGCATTACTCCGAAGCAAGCAGCGTTTCAGGAAAATGTTGAACTCGCCATCGTAGTCAGGGTCGACGCCAATGCCACCCGAAGCCTGCATAGTGATAAACTTGTCGCGCATAATTGTGTGGACACTACGCTTAAGCGGAACACGAATGGAAGGAGTGGTAGAGAGCACCTCGCCATCGGCCGAGAGCAGAGCGATACGCACCGACACAGCCGTTTCGGCATGGTTGACCATCACATAATCGAAACCGAGCGAAGCCTCGGAGTCGCTTAACTGCGAAAGCGTCGATTCGAAAGCGGTGCCTGTACGTGAATCGACAGGTCGATCGGTGAACATATTGAAAACAGAAGGCATATAACCCTCGTAATACACAATCACACGGTAATCGTCGAGACTCACACGCGAAGGCACCTCGGCAGGGGCGTTTTCAGGGCTTAGCGCGGCATCCTTGGCGCTGAGGCGATGAGCCTCGTTGGTAACAAACTCCTTCAAGTCGATGGTAACGAACTCAAACTTGGCGAGCGGCCGCTGCATAGGCACTTCAACCACTTGCTGAGATTGAGAGTTGTCGACCGATACATTGATAATGCCACGGAAAGCATCGCGATAGTCGGTAACGGCACGATGCGGCATGGTGAGCGAAATAGCGCTGAAATCGGCTATATCGTAGAAAGGATGCGATGCATCGCCGCCACCCACATAGAAATCGGCCCACACCATCACATCGTAGTTGCCATTGGGGATTTCCACGTCGGCATCGCAGTCGTAAAGTCCGTCGACATTGCGACTGAACGAGTATTCGGCGATGCATTGCGGCAAAGCCCGGGCCATATCGTCGTGCGGAAAAATGCGGACGGTATAGTGCATAGTGCCCGATAGAGGCTCGGTAACCGACGGCAAATCGGAACGATAGTCGATGCTGTGCTCCCACACCGGCAAATCGGTTGAGAAAGAGAGATGCAGCTTAACCTGGTGCGAAGACGGCAATTCGGGGAATTCATGCACATCGCACCCGGCAAGGGCAATAGAGAGTATTGCGAGCACGATATAAGCAAATCGATATTTAAAATAGTGTGCTGTCATCGTGTCCATTTGTTTAAATCGAACGTATATATAATGTTAAGGGCCGCCTGGTCGAGGCCTAAACGGGTTTTCCGCTCGGTGAGAGCCAGCATGCCGGCCTTAGTTGGGTCGGTGTTGTAGAATTTGTCGTGATGAAGACAGTAAACGCCGGCACCAACAGCAAACTCGATTCTCCAACGGCGATTTGCGCTGATGGGCAATCGATAACCGAGGCTGATTCCACCACCGATAGCCGGCGAAGAGCCGTCGTGGTCCTGAGTGCGGAAATCGCCACCGAAAGCGAAGTTGTAGTAAGCCAGACCGAAGTGAGCTCCAACAAACAGGCCATCGGTATTTGAGAAGTGGTAACGCAACTCAGGCTGGATGGCAAAAGTGCGGAACTTTCGAGTGGAAGAGAAATAGTCCCAAGCCGAGTAAGAAATAGGGAGAGCCACCGACAAGTGGTTCGACAGCTCGATTTCGGCAGCCACATTAGCCACGAGCATACCCAGGCCCACCACGTTTGTCTTGACGAAGAGGTGACGCGAGCCGAAATCATGGATTTCGGCCACCGGTTGCGGCTGTGGTTCGGGTGTTGGTGACGGCTGTGGTTCGGGTTCATGTTCGGGTTGTGAGACCATCACCGGCTCCGGTTCAGGCTGTGGTTCGGGTTTAGGCTCCGGTTCTGGTTCAGGTTTTGGACGATGGAAAGTGCGCATGGTCTGTAGGCCAAACACCGCGGTGGCATTGCGCATTGCAGCAAAGTAGCTACGGTTGAGGTCGGACCATACGGCACCTTGATCGATATTCTTAAGCTCGCTGATAATCGAGGCGTTGTCAGCGCCAAATATGGCATCGTCGGTGAGCACGGCAAGCACCTTGGTTTTATATGGCACATCAGAGGAAGTAATTTGCTGGCGGAGGTAGTTCCACGGAATATAAGAATCGTCGCGCGAGATAACGCTGTCGGGGATGCTGACGCGGCGGCGGATATACGCCTCAAGAGCATCGAGACGGCCACGCGCCAGGCGCTGGTTCAAGTCGGCCCTACCCTCAGGAGAAGCCGAGCCACAGAAAGCGATACCGGTAACCGACAATTTACTGTCGGCCATAAGCTGTCGCACCAGGGCCACAATATCGTCGAGGTTACGGCGATTGTTACGAAAAGCAGGGTCGATGGTAGTGCTGTTAACACGGAAATCGACCACGATTTCCGTGAAAGAGGAATCGATGGCAACAGAATCGGGCTCTGCAGAATCGGCCACAGGCACGGCCAATGCAGAGAGCACGATTGATAGCTCAATCACCAGCGCCAAACAACGCCGGGCAAAACTGAAATGAAAACTTGTCATCTCATCAATAATATTTAGAATAAGGTGCAGTTCCGGTTAGATGGGTAGGCTGCTACTTAACTACATTTTCAATTTATCGGGAACGTGCGTGGTATCGAGCGTGGTTTTCAAAGTGATGTCAATACTTTAGCATATGAATCAAAAAGCGAATAACCAAGTTTTAGGCTGATTCTTCGTAGAAATTGGTATCATGTGTCCCGTAGAATTTTCATGACAAATATATAGTCAAAAAACATCATTTGCAATAGCAGAAATGCAGAATAGGAAAAATAGAACAGAAATAGATTATAATTGAGTCAATATTCCCAAATTGCGCAACGGATGGGATTATTAAGAGGTCAGGCCGGCGCTCACGCGTCAGCCTGACAGAGAATCATTTTAACCAAACTACTATTATTATGAACCATGACATCGACATCAACACATCAACGGACCGGAAAGGGCCGCTACGGTGAGTCGAAAGCTGCAAAGCACGCATCTGGGCATATCGCTATGCTATGGATAAGCGCCCGGCAGCACTGTCAAACAAAAGTATCACTTATAAGACTTTTTTGTACAAAGCAATAACGTCGTCGATTGTCACCTCACGCGGATTGCCCGGTGTACAGACATCTTCCATAGCCTGCTGGGCAAGACGCGGGATGTCGTTCTCGGTGATACCGAGCTCGGTAAGATGCTGAGGGATGCCAACACGGACGGCAAGAGCACGAACGGCGTCGCAGGCAGCCTTTGCAGCCTCCTCGGCCGACATACGCGGCTGATAGACACCCATTGTCTGGGCAATGATGACATATTTCTCGAGAGCCACAGGAGCGTTGAACTCCATCACCGTAGGCAACAGCAAAGCGTTAGCCACACCGTGAGGGATATCGAAGAGCGAGCCCATAGGGTGAGCCATTCCGTGAACCAGACCGAGGCCTACATTGGAGAAAGCCATGCCGGCAATGTATTGAGCCACAGCCATACCATCACGGCCGACAGGGTTCTTTGGGTCGTTGACAGCGATTTCAAGGTACTTTGTAATCATTCGGATAGCCTCGATTTCGAACATGTCCGACATTTCCCAGGCAGCCTTGGTGATTAAGCCCTCGATAGCATGAGTGAGCGCATCCATGCCGGTAGCGGCAGTGAGGCTCTTAGGGAGCGAATACATCAGTTCGGCATCGATGATAGCCGAAGCGGGGATGTCGTTAGGGTCGACGCACACCATCTTCTTGTGCTTGACTTCGTCGATGATAACGTAGTTGATGGTGGTTTCGGCAGCTGTGCCGGCAGTGGTAGGGAGTGCAATGATGGGCACTCCTTTATGCTTTGTGGGGGCACAACCTTCGAGCGACACAACATCGGCAAACTCAGGGTTGTTGATGATGATGCTGATGCCCTTTGCGGTGTCGATAGACGAGCCACCGCCGAGAGCTATGATAATGTTGGCCTGTGCGGCCTTGAACGCCTCCACACCCTCAAGCACATTGGTGACAGTGGGGTTAGGCTTGATTTCGCTGTAGATTTCGTAGTCAACCGAAGCGGCGTCGAGCACGTCGGTGACGAGTTTTGCAACACCGAATTTAATAAGGCCCTTGTCGGTGACGAGTAGTGCTTTAGTACCGCCAAGGCGTTTTACTTCGTCGGGGAGCACCTGACGTGCACCCGGGCCGAAGTGAGAAACTTCATTCAGAATAAATCTTCTTACCATAACAAAAAATTATTATCAAATATCAGGAGCCCGCCATGGGGAAAAGAGGTCAGGCTCCTGATTTCCTTCAAATTATTTCGGCAGATGGAAAACTGTAGAGATTTCCTTCATCTGCTCCTGCGACATGCCGTCGGGGGTGAATCCCATCGATTTAGCATCGATGTAGATGTGTGCCGACTTGTCGAGAACGTCAATCATATCGAAAGCTTCCATAACATCTTCGCCAACGGCAAACACGCCATGCTTTTCCCACATCACCACGTCGTAGTTGTCGTCGATGGCCTTGATGGTGGCATCGGCAAGTTCAACCGAGCTTGGGAGCATATACGGAACGATGCCGAGACCGCGCGGGCAAAATGCCTTGGTTTCGGGAATCATGCTCCAGAGGAGATTGGTGAGCACATCCTTCTCAAGGAACCAGGGGTTGTGCGACATTGCCACAAGTGAGATTGGATGGGTGTGCACCGAAGCCTTGTAGGTAGAGCCTTTTGCTATGAGGTAGTTGTGAACGCTCAGGTGCGAAGGGAGCTCAGATGTAGGCTTAACGGGAGCATCGGCAATAATCTCGTAGTGGGCGCAATCGTCGAGGATGCGGATAACCGAGCCGTTGGCCATAGGGTCGCGGGCAAGGTCGCGCATGCGGCGGTTGGTGCCTTTGCAATAGAAGTAGCAACCTTTCAGGTGAGGGAGAGTGGCCCCGATTGCAACGGGCTCGGCAATGGCTTTCATTGCACGGATTTCGTCGTCAACCTGGTCGGTGATGTTAATGGTGATGTTGCCGCCATTGCGTTCGGCCCAGCCTTTTTGCCAGAGATAACCTGCCACTTCGGCAACATCGTAAACTTTCTTGGCGAGAACTTCGCGATTATCAAGAATTGATTTCATTGCAGTAAAAAATTATAATAACTGGGGCAGGAACGAAGAAATGATGAGGATAGCGAGGCCGAGCACGAGCACCATGATGGTGGAGCGGCTGCAACCCTTCCATTCCTTGAGGATAATGCCCCAAACATTCGAGAATACCACATTGAGCGCCATAAGG
Source organism: Muribaculaceae bacterium (assembly GCA_051878475.1). Lineage (GTDB taxonomy): Bacteria > Bacteroidota > Bacteroidia > Bacteroidales > Muribaculaceae > SFRY01. The sequence continues at coordinate 8,727 of JBJEKE010000090.1, forward strand.
ATGCAGAATGCGAGAGTGGTGAGCACAGGCGACGAAGTGAGGAAGCCTTTGCCAAGGCTAAGTCCGAAGAACTGGCTGTACCAAAGCAAACCTGCGAGAGCGCAGAACAAAAGGTTGTTGACAACAACGCCCGATTTGCCATAATCGCTCCAGGTGTGGTTCTTGGAGTTCTGATAAAAGCAATACACGGCGTTGGTGATGAAGCCGCCAAGGGTAACAAGCAGAGTAGCGGGCAGAGTGCGGAACATCGGTTCGGTGAGTTCGCCAAAGTTGATGTCCTTGCCGAATTCGAGGCCCACATTAAAGCAACCGCTCATGAAACCTGCAAGCAGGGCGATGGTGAGGCCCTTGGGGAAGTTGAAGTCCTTAACGGCCTGTTTCTTCTCTTCCTCGCTGAGCGACGACGACTTCATGGCACCGGCAACACCAATGACTGCGATACCCACGAGGGTAACCACCACGCCAAGGATAACGGCGAAAGTGAGGCTTTCCAGTGCGTTAAGCTCAGGGAAGAAAATGTTGAGCAGAACAGGGCCGAGAATGGTGCCGAGACCGGCGCAAGTGCCGAGCGAAATCGACTGGCCGAGAGCCACGCCGAGGTAGCGCATCGACAGTCCGAAGGTGAGACCGCCTACCCCCCAGAGGATACCCCAGAATATTGGCCACATGGAACGCGACAGATTGTCGAGATACAAGCCTACAAGGCTTTGGCCTTCAGGAACAGCGAGCTGTGCGCCCAGCACAGGGAAGATGAGCCAGGCGAAAATGCCCTGCACGAGCCAGAAGCTCTCCCAGCTCCAGTCCTTTACCTTTTTGATAGGTACATAGGAACTGGACTGGCAGAAACTACCGATGGCAATAATCAATAAGCCAATAACTATTTCCATATATTATATATGAATGTGTGGAATTAGCGTTTTGAAGTAACGTCGGCAACGTACTTGTCGATTTCTGTGATGAAGTCGGCACCAACGGGAACGTTGTTACGAACGCAGAATTCGTCGTAAACAGCCTGCCAAGGCATAGCTTTCTGCTCTTCGATGAGAGTGAGCACCTTGTAGCCTTCGCCGGCGAGTTCGAGTTTCGAAATTGTTTCCTTTGGTTCGAGGAGAGCGCGGAGCATGCACTTCTGAGCCGAACGCGAACCGATAACATAAGCACCGATACGGTTGATAGAGCCGTCGAAGAAGTCGAGGCCATAGTGAACGCGGTCGAGAGCGTCGGCACGAACGATTTCGAAGAAAAGTTCCTGAGTCGGGTCGTCCATGATAGTTACGTGGTCAGAGTCCCAACGGATAGGACGCGACACGTGGAGCATGAGTTCCTTAACGAACGGCAGCAGAGCCGAAACCTTGTCGGCAGGCGACTCGGTTGGATGATAGTGACCTGTGTCGATAGTCACGATTTTGTCGTTCTGGGCAGCGTAAGCCGTGTAGAAGTCGTGCGAGCCAACAGTGAACGATTCAAGGCCGATACCGAACACCTTACCTTCGATACAATCCTTCATCATGGGCTGTTTCTTCTCGAAGATTTCGTCGAGCGATTTCTTGAGGGTGTTGCGATAGAGAGCGTGATTAACCGAAACGTCCTTGCAGCCGTCGTGTACCCAGAGGTTCATGATACAAGGGTCGCCCTGAGCCTCACCCATAGCGTTTGCGATGTCGCGGCAACGCTTGGTGTGTTCAACCCAGAATTTGCGGATGCTTTCGTCGGGGTTAGCAAGCGAGAGGCTGCCCGATTTTGGGTGAGAGAAGCTCGAAGAGTTGAAGTCGAGCATAGTGTTGTTCTCCTTGGCCCAGTCAATCCAAGATTGGAAGTATTCAACAGTAACTTCGTCGCGGTCGACAACCTTACCCTTGAAATCGCCGTAGATTTCGTGGAGGTTCAGGCGATGGTTACCCGGGATGAGGCTCTTGGCCTTGAGGATATCCTGACGGAGCTCGTCGATGTTACGGGCAGCACCGGGGAAATCGCCGGTTGACTGTATACCACCCGACATGGCGCCGGCCTGCACTTCGAAACCCTTAACGTCGTCGGCTTGCCAGCAGTGAAGCGACAAATGGAAATCCTGCATCTGCTTGAGCACTTTCTCAGTATCAACACCGATTTCGGCGTAGCGTTCTTTGGCTATTTCGTAAGCCTTCTTTACTAATTCTTCTTTCATGATTGTTGAATTGATTTATTATTGATTGTTATAAGATATCTATCGGATTGTACACACTTTCAGGAATTTGTCGAATGCTGCATTCCATATTTCGGCATCCTGAGGTTCGAAACGAGCAGTTTCAACCGAGTCGCCAATGAGCTTGCGCATGGCTTCAATGCCGTCGACAAGGCCATCGGCCTGTGCTTGAATCATTACATTTCCAATGGCAGTGCATTCGCTCGGGCCGGCAATTACCGGCACACCAACGGCGTTGCAGGTGAACTGGTTGAGCAGGTTGTTGCGCGAGCCGCCACCGATAACGTGGAGCACGTCGATTTTAAACGGAGCGAAGTCGTTGAGCAAGCCAAACACCTCTCGATAGCGGAGGGCGAGACTGTCGAAGATACAGCGAGTGATTTCGCCCTTCGACTGTGGGACAGGCTGATTAGTGGCCTGACAATATGTCTTGATGGCCGAAACCATCGAGTTAGGATTGGCAAAGCATTCTGCATCGGGGAAGATTAAGCTGCGGAAAGGCTCAACAGCGATAGCCTGGTCGATAAGGTCGCCATAGGCCACATCTTCGCCGTTTTCCTTCCATTCGCCACGGCAACGCTCGAGCAGCCACATGCCGCAGATGTTCTTGAGAAAACGGGTGGTTCCATTGATGCCGCCTTCGTTGGTAAAGTTGTAAGAGCGGCTCTTCTCGTTGATAATCGGGTCGACAACTTCAATGCCCATGAGGCTCCATGTTCCGGAGCTGAGATAAGCAAAATGCTTGCTTGTGGCAGGCACTGCTGCAACAGCCGATCCGGTATCGTGGCCGGCAACGGCAATAACCGGAACCGCACCAAGGCCGGTGAGACGCTGAACCTCTTCGGAGAGGGCACCAACCACCTCGCCGGGGAATACGAGGCGGGCAAACTGGTCGCGACGCAGGCCAATGGCTTCGAGCAACTTAGGCTCGAGGTCCTTGGTAACCGGATTAAGCATGTGTGAAGTGGAAGCGATTGTGTATTCCATCACCATTTTTCCGGTGAGCAGATAGCTGAGGGCATCGGGAATGAAGAGAATCTTGTCGGCAGCATCGAGAGCCGAGCATCCGGCGAGGCGCAGAGCATAAAGCTGGAAAAGGGAGTTGAAGTTCAACACCTGGATGCCGGTCATGGCATACACATCTTCGCTTGGCACCACATTGAAGAACTTCTCGGGCACACCCACTGTGTGTGAGTCGCGATAGCAATAAGGATTGCGGATAACGCCTCCATCCTTGCCGAACATCACGAAGTCGACACCCCAAGTGTCGATACCGATTGAGTTTACAGCCACGCCTTCCTTGGCCACAGTCTTGAGGCCACGGATAATTTCGTTATACAGAGCATAGATGTCCCAGTAGCAGTGACCGGTCATCTCGATAATGTGATTCGGGAAGCGAGTAACCTCGCGCATTTCCATTTTACCGTTGTCGATGGTGCACAGAATGGTACGGCCACTTGTGGCACCCAAATCGACTGCGAAATAATTATAGCTTTTATTCATGATATAGTAAATTATTTTTCATTAAGAATCTTTACTGGGCCAACGAGGCCTGATGGCTGAAGCTTGCTGTCGGCCTTGAAGGTGCGCACCTTGAGATTTGTCTGGCGCTGAGCCTCTGGCAGACGGGCATCGCCGATGATGCGGTTCTGCCAGTTGTTTACCACCTCAATTTCGAGGGTGTTGTCGCCGGCAACAACGGCATCGGTGATGTCGACATCGTATGGAGCTGTCCATGCGCCGCCCACTTGCTTGCCATTGACTTTAACGCGTGCCATTTCGGTCATAGTGCCAAGGTCGAGAAGTATACGCGACGATTTGTCGACTGCGGCAAGGTTGAACTTGTTGGTGTATACGGCAGTGCCTGAGAAATATTTGATGAAATCGTCGGCCGAAGTGGTCCAGTCGAACAATTCAGCCGAAGCCACCGACTTGGTTTCGCCGAACATTGTGGCGAAGTCGATGTTCCATCCGTCGGCAATGCTTGCCAGCTCGGTACGTTCCGGATAATTTGCAGTGATATTAATATCGGTGCCGTTGCCTTCAACCGGACGTTTGAACACAACAAACACACTTTCGTTACCTTCGAGGCGCAGCGGCACGGTGGTGGTGCCGTTGGCGATGGCAAACGAACGTGCATCGCGGGTGGAGCCGTCGATGGCATTCCAGAGTTCAGGCATACGGCCTGCCACACGGAACACAGCATTGATTTCCACCTTATCGTCGTTCTGGTTAGCCACGAAATATATGTCGCGGCCCGGAATGCTCACGTGAGAATAGAGCACGCCGTCGGCACCGTGGATGGCACAGTCGGGGCGATTGCCTATGACATCGAAAATCTCGTCGATTTGGTAGCCGCTGAAGAGGATACCCTTGCCAATTCGGCGCATCTTGCGAGCGGAGTTGTCGCTACCCCAAAGTTCGTCGGCAATAGCCTTAACCTCGGTGTCGGCCATCGGATAGTTCTGCAAACTTGGCGATTGCTGCGGTTTAGGACCGAGCACTACAGCACCGTCGAGAATGAGCTGCTTGATTTTCTTGAGCACCTCGGGGCGCATCTTGTCGGTAGGCGGCAGCACGAGCAGACGATACTTCGAGCCATGAGGCAGCGTGAGCGAATGGTCGGCGCCGGCTTTTAGGCTCTGCTCGATAACTTCGGCATTGATATAATCGTATTGATAGCCTTTGGGAAGGGCCGGTTCGGTGATACCGGTCATCACCGGCACATCCTCGCCAATGAAGTAAGCCACGTCGGCCACATAGTTGCCTTGCTGCAGCATCATGTTACAGCGCTTCACATAGTCGGTAAACTGGTATAGCTGCGAGTACCAGGTGTTTTTGCGGTTGAATTCGTTGCCGAACGGACAATTGAAACCGGGGATAGATGTTTCGTCGGGCTGCGACACATACAGATGGAGCAGTGTGTTGTTGATGCCCTCGGTGAAGAACTTGTCGCCACGTTTCTTCATGTCGCGCGGGCTGCGACTATATTCCGGGCCACCGCAGGTGAACGATTCGGCCGACACGAGGCGCTTGCCGTAGATGTGTGCGGCCGACGAAGCGGCACGGTTCTCGATGTCGCCGAGCGAGCCTTCGCTCCAGAATTCGCCGCCTACTTCGTCGGACTGGCCACCATACTGGAGGAATTCACCGGGATATCCCCAGTGGCCGTACGATTCGAGCCACATGTGGAAGCCATCTTTATGTGCAATCTTGCTCAGGGTGCCGATATGGTCGTAGGCCAGACGGTCGGCAATCATTCGGCGAAGGTCCCAAAGGAAACGGTCCGATTTCTCGGAGCTTTCCACCACTTGGCCGGAGAAAGTAAGCAGATATGGGGTTGGGTCGTAGCCGAAGTGTTTGGTGAAGTATTCCACGAAGTCGTCGCCATAGTTCTGGGTGGCTTTTTCGTAGCTGTCGCACACAATCACTTTCCATGTCTTGCGATCCTCGGCCGGCACATGGCGCATGATGTCGCCAATGTAGCTGTCATAGTGATGCTGGAGGGCTTCCCGGTTCCAACGGTCAACCTCGAGGCCACGGCCGTCGCCGTCGAGCGCCGGAGCGTTGCATATGTTGGTCGGAGCCATGTACATTCTCACCACTTTCCAGTCGCCTTTTGGGAATTTGTATGTCAGACGGTCGCCGTCGAGGTGTTTTGTAATGTCGATAACCTCGGCAGCCGACGGAATCTCCTTCTTGTCGTAGCTAACGTTAGTGCTCCATTTATAGTCGTGCCAATAGGGTTGCGGAGTCTGGTGCATCTTGGCGAGGATTTTCTCGCTGTACTGCTCAACCACAGGCTCTTCCGACACGGTTATTTCTTTTGCGCGGAAATCCTTTGCGCTCTCAATGTCGATGCGGAATTCCTGGGCGGCAACTTCGGGTATTGAGAAAGTAACCGGGGCTTTCATGTCGTAGCCCACCTCGATGCCGAGGTTGGTACGGTTGAGGACGAAGCTGCGCACTTCGTCCCACTTACCGTCCTTCAGGGCTTTCACGCTTATGTTCGAGCTTGCTGTATTGTCTACTAAAATGCTTATTGAGCGGAGGGTGAATCCTTTCTTGGCCGGCTTAATCGAAATCGACGATTTGCCTTTCTTAACCTCGGCCATGGTAGCAAGGTTGGCATCGAAGGCATTGTCCACATTATCCATGCCCTGTGCGCTCACTTGGTCGGCGGAGACGGTGATTGTAGTGAAAGCTCCCTTGGATCGATATGCCAGCACTTTCACATTCTCGAGAAAGTTGTCGGGATGAGCAAACTCAATGGTCCGTGTCTTCCCGCCCTTCACGGTCTGTGTCTGCGAAGCAAGATAGCGCATCGACTGTTCGGGTTTCACCCATGGGCCACCGGCCTGGCTCCATCCCGGCCCGTTGAAAATGCCAATCTCAACGCCTTCTTCGGTTGCGGTCTTCAATGCTGCATGCATAATGTCGTACCACTCAGGGGTCTGGCAATAAACAGGGCCACGCGGAGCCTCGTTTGCATCAAGGCCCTGCCAGCCGATGAATGCTCGGTTGATGCCGGCTTGTTTCATCGACTTCACGTCGTTAATAACTCCCTGTTTCGAGACATTTCCCGAAATCCAATACCAGTAACATGATGTGGTGACATCTTTAGGCGACTCAAATGTCGACTTCAGTTCGGCATCGCTCTTGTCCTGTGCCATGAGGGCTGCAGGAAGAAGCATCGATGCCATGACTAATGAAACTATCTTGTTTCGCATAATCTGAGGTTAATAGGTTAATCTTTTGTTTGTCAGTTGTCCGTTTGGTTTAGTTTGGCAACAGTTGCAATAGGGCTTTCGACTTGGCTTGGTTGCGTTATCGCTTTATCTCGCCTAAATTACAACATTTTTGTTGCATTCACATCAAAAAAACAACCTTGAATTTCAGAAAACGTGCAAAAAAACATTCACCCACGGCAATCGGCCCTACCGAATCTGTCCGGATGGGTCAACGCAGCGAAAATAGCCGGCCATGCCGACAATGTGTGATATGGTTGCAATTCTCATAAAAATTCACACACAAAGTTAGTCTTATATACGCACGCACGGATATAACGATTGTTTCATTTATTATTGAATTTGTTCACACCGTGCAGCCAATTCGTTGCATATTTTTGCGCAAATCGGAAAGTGGCAGCTTAGATGTATTTCAGCGCCACTTTGCCCGAGGATAATAGAAAAGCGGCGCCCGGGGGAGAGGGACGCCGCTTGATGATTATCAATCAATAATGTGCTTGATTACTTCTTGATGAATTTCTTAACCTCTGAGCCAACCTTTACCAGATATACCCCCTTGTTGAGGTTAGATACGTTTACTGTAGCTTCATTGCCTTGAGCAACCAGCTGACCTGCGAGGCTGTAGATTGCATAAGGAGCATCAACACCTACGATGTTGATTACGTCGCTGGCAACTGTAGGATAAACATTGAGCTTCGAAGCCTTGTCGGCAGCTACACCCTTTACACCAGCAGAACCGGTTGTTTCGATCTCGAAGCAGTCGAATACCTGCTGAGGTGCAAGTGACTTGTAAGCGAACACGTGCTTACCGGCTGAGAGATTAACACCTTCATGAGTCTTGAGAAGGTCGGCGCTCCATCCGTGGACAGTAATCGGAATGTTACCGATTGCAGTGATAGTATCGCTACCGGCACCGAAACGTTCAGCCTGGGTTGAAAGGCCTTCTTGTCCCATTGCATCATATTCAGGACATACATGGAGCGACTTGCCGTCGAGCATGACAACGTAAGCAGCAGTGTAACGGGCAACGTAGTCGAAGCCACCCCATTCCGACAAACGGTCCTTCAAACCAGTTTCGGCAGATGCGATACCCATGCCGCCGATTATGTCTTGAACAGCATTGCCAACGCGGAAATATAGATTCACTGTTACATCTGTAGGAACGTTTACAGTATAGAAAGTAGTCAAACCGAAGTAGTGTTCAGCATTTTCCTGGTCGTAAGGCATGTCGGCAGGATAATCGGAACCATTCCACTGTGAAGCACCACCATCAGAGAAAGCCCAGCCATTGGATGCCCAGCCAAATTCGCCGGCACCATGGATACGGACAGCGTGGTTGCCATCGTCGGATACACAGTCTTCACGGTAAGTGATTTCCTTACCCATGCCAAGACAAGAGATGAAGCCAACGCCTTCGCCACCTTCGTCGAAGTCTTCAGCTTCAACACGTACGCGTTCGCCTTCTGTACCAGATACCTGAGGAGTCATCCACGGGCTCTGGATTTTCACGCGGTTGATAACAATGTAGTTAGCTTTAGTAGCATCAGTTACGATAACCTTGATAGCCTTTGCTGTAGCAGGAGCTGTAAACGAAGCGCCTTCGATAGCGAGCTTTTCCTCAACCTCTTCATTACCGCAAGTGGCGGCGCTGTTTACTACATATTCAGCACCTTCAGCATCAACGACGGCAACTGCAACTTTAACAACACCGTCGGCAATAATTTGAACCTGGCCGGCACCGAAATTCGGGCACTCAAACAGGTCATCGTAAGTTTTTGTAAGGGTAACTGTTTCCTCCTCTGGATAGATTAAAGTGAAACCTTCATCGGCTTCGGTTGAAGCACCTGTAACGGTCCATGACTCTGCCAACTTTTCGTCAACTGTTACATTCTGGTACGTGTAACGATGGGCGCTAAGCGACGACACCAACAAGCAGACAAATGCTGCCAGCATAGTAAATCTCATTTTCATAATAAAAAAATTTAAGTTGATAAAATGTAAATAAATGTGTTACGGTTAATGTGCCACAAATCTACACCCACACCTTTGCAACGTTGTTTTTGATTTGTTCAATAAATTAGCACGAACAGACCAAGCTGAAATTTGGAACATTTGGAAAAACATACGAAACAAAACTGCAAGAATGAGGCATTTGCTTGGTGCTTTTCATTTTGACGAAAAAGTCCCGCTGCTTCTTGACATTAGCAGTGGGACCAAATAAGAGTGTCTGTAATTGAAGTTTTACAGCAGTTTTTTGGTTGTGGTTTTATTGTCGGCAATAGCTTTAACAATAAAACCACAACCGGAAAGAGGAAGCTCAGTGGTGAAAGTGCCCGCCGATGCCTGGTATTCACTGTTCAGCACGAGCGAGCCTTGCATGTTGTAGCATTCTATTTTCACTGGTCCGTCAGAACAGAGAGGAATCGACACTCCAACTGTGCAGGGGTCGATGCGGTGAAGTGTCATTTGCAGCTCAGAAGCTACATTATCTACTCCGGCCGACACCTTCGAACCTTTGTAGCGATAGTTGAATCGGCCATTGGGGGCACAATCGCCATATATGTAGAAGTCGAGCACATCGGGGTCATCGTCGTTCATGTTGTCGGCCCACTTGAAGTCGATATCACTATCCACACCCTGCAATCCTATCAGATAACGCGGGATGGCAAAATACAGCTCTTTATCGTTCTTATAGACAGTTATTTCGCAGATGTTTTCGTGCTCAAAGCCATTGCCGGTGAAGCGTGAAAGGGTGTATTTGCGGGCATCGTCGTCGAAATATGCCATATAGTCGTATCCGGCCCAGCCGTTTGAATAGCGGCCGTCGGTATTGAGTAAAAGAGTCATCCACATGTGACGGCTCTTCAGCAGCACCGTCGACGACAGGTTGTTGTCAGTTCGTGCATAGAAATACATATTCTGGGCATCCTTGGTCACCTTTGAAGCCACTATGTCGTTACGTCCGGTCTGGTCGGTCAGCAACTCGGTGTAGGTGGCATTTCGGTGGTTGCGGATTTTGATGTCGCCAATATCGTCGCGGAATTCGGGGGTTACATCCGACCACTGTTCCATATCGCCATCAAGG